>JAFZGH010000271.1 GCA_017555465.1 Akkermansia sp.
GACCCCGCCGTGGAGCAGTACTGGATGGGTGGCGGCAATCCCGGCGGTGTGGACCTCTACGTGGGTGGCACCGAACACGCCGTGCTGCACCTGCTCTATGCCCGCTTCTGGCACAAGGTGCTCTACGACTACGGTCTGGTCACCACCAACGAGCCCTTCAACAAGCTCGTGAACCAGGGGCTTATCCTGGGCGAAGACAGCCAGAAGATGTCCAAGAGCCGCGGCAACGTGGTGAACCCGGATGACATCGTGAGAGCATACGGCGCTGACTCACTCCGCATGTACGAGATGTTCATGGGCCCGCTCAAGGAAGTGAAGCCCTGGCAGACCAAGGGTGTGGAAGGTATCAGCCGCTTCCTGGCCCGCGTGTGGCGTCTTGCCATGGTTGAGAACCAGGAAGGCGAATGGGTGCTGGGCACCAAGATTACCGGCGTGGATTCCGGCGCCGTCACTCCTGTGCGCAAGGAAACGCACAAGACAATCAAGAAGGTAACCGAGGATATCGAAGCCATGAGCTTCAACACCGGCATCTCCAAGATGATGGAATGCGTGAACGCCATGACCAGCGCCGAGACCGTATGCGTGGCGGACTACGTGAACCTGCTGCACGTGCTCAACCCCTACGCGCCCCACATCACCGAGGAACTCTACAGCATCCTGCGCGAGCAGTTTACAGACCTGCCTGCCTGCCAGCTCTGCCAGCAGACCTGGCCCACCTACAACCCCGAATACCTGGTGGAGAACACCAGGGAAATCGTAGTACAGGTGAACGGCAAGCTGCGCGATAAGATGACCGTGGCCGCCGATGCTCCCAAGGAAGAGCTCGAAGCCACTGCTCTTGCCCTGCCCCGCGTGCTCGAGTTCACCACCGGCAAGACCGTCCGCAAGGTTATTGTGGTACCCGGCCGTCTCGTGAACATCGTGGCCAACTAAGACAACACCCATCTTCAATCCCCCGCCCGTAACCATACTGGCGGGGGATTTTTTTCACGCCACACTTCCTGGCTGGACGAGAAGAACGAACACTAGCACCCCTATGAAAGGCAGGACAGAACAGCACAAAGAGGAGAAATGCAGCTCGGTTGCCCTGAGCGTTGCACTGATGTTCTTTTCAGGCGGGGCAGCGTTGGGGAACGGTAACGCCGCCTATATCACGCTGAACCGCGATTCTGCGGAATACGCCATCGTCAGAGGAACGCTCAACAGCGGCGCAAGCTGGGGCTCCAGACCCCGAGTCAGCTTCGACTATGAGGGAGAACCGCATGAACTGCGCAGCGCTGGTCTGCTCCTGACAAAGGGTCAGTTGCGCTGCATCCACGACGAGCTGGGGTACATTCCCGTCTGTGTGGACAAACAGCACCCATGGAATGCCGCCGTCTGCCATGAATTGACCACTTTCGGCGCAGGCTGCACCTTGTTGCCCGGGCTCCTGTTTCTGGTCTCTCTTGTCTGGTTCCTGCACCTTATCCGCAGAAAGAGACAGACAGGCAACCTTGCCATCAGAAAAAGCAAACGGCATCGATACTAACTATAACTCTTCCTGATTTCGGGCAATTCTGGCACATCCAATTCCCGCGAATCGGGAATACGATTCCCGATTCGCGGGAATTTCACCACAACAAACACAACTATGAGCTCCCTGCCCCGCAAAGAGGATATCAACGTCTACGACACGCTGGATGAACGAAGTGCCGTGAAGAACTTCTACGGCAAGACCCTGGAGGAAATATACGAACGGCTCTTTGATGAGTACCAGTCCCTGCAGGAGGACCTGGCCTTCATGGGGCCGGTGGGTTTTGCCTACTATGCCCAGGCCTGGGAGCGTTTCTGCCGGGCTTGCGCCGAGCGCCCGGACGATGACGGAAACAAGATGTGGACGCTGGAGTCTGTGCTTGAATGGACACAATGCATCATCAGCATCCGTTGCATCAGCCTGGACACCGAGACGCCGGAGTCCGTAGCAGCCATGCACCGCATGCTGGCATTCTGGGAGGAGTATTATAACTCCGAAGCATGCCGCCAGTATTATGCTGAGCAGGCGCGCCGGTATGGCTACGCCGAATCACTCATCGACATGCCGCCGGAGCTGCTGGAGATGCGGGAAGAATGCGCCAGATTGAGAGCGAAGCTGAAGCAACAAAGCTTTTCGTAGCGAGTGACTTCAGTCCCTCATGCTTATATAACGGCAGGACTGAAGTCCTGTGCTCCGACGCCCGCCGCAGACAACAAAAAACGCCCGCAGAGCCTGAGCTCGGCGGGCGGAAAATTGGCTATCTGATGTGCAGATTTACTCCTGCTCCATGTCCTCGGCGGCATCTTCCGCCTCGGGTTCGGTAGCAGACTCTTCGGCCACAGGTGCAGCGGGGCGATGGCGGGCAGCCTCGATGAGGAACAGCTCGGCCACGCGGAACGCACGGCGGGAAGCCTCGGCCGCGGTGCGGTCGTCCATGAGCGCCAGGCCTTCCTCGGTCACTTCGCCCAGGAAAATCTTCCAGGCGCGGCGCACCAGTTCCTCCTTGTCCACCTGCGGGGTGGCCTGGGGCTGCTGGGGCTGCTGGCCGTTCTCACGGTTGCGGTTGCGGTTGCGGCGGCGCTTGCGGCGGTTGCTGGAGCCGCCTTCGTTGCCGCCCACGGTTTCGGGCGCAGCAAAGCCGGGAGCCGGGGGCAGCTGCGGGGCGGCATCCGGGTTCTCGATATCGGAAGGACGCTCAGCAGGCTTTTCAGCCGGTTTCTCCACCGGTTTTTCCTGCACCGGGGCAGGCTGCTGGGGCTTGTTCTGAGGCTTATTCTTCTGAGGGCGCTGCTCCTGGCGGGGCTGCTTCTCCTGGGGCTTCTGCTCAGCGGCAGGAGCGGCAGCGGGCTTCTCC
>JAFZGH010000272.1 GCA_017555465.1 Akkermansia sp.
GCAATAACCCCCACCGCTATGACTCCTACGCCCAGGAGCCCCAGCGTTATCAATCGGATGGGGGTGAAAAACCGCTTGCCTGACATGCTGTGCACATTATACTGTCAACCCCACCCGATGACAAGCAAAATCAGCGGCTTGCAATGAATGCTGACTTAATAACGAAGGTAATAGTGAGGTGATGCTGGCTGGACTATCGCTTGTCTTGAATATCAATGTTGAAGAGATTTTCTGTGTTGAATTTGTCAAAATCTGATTGAAATAATCTATCCTGGATAATCCGGTATTTTTCAAATTCACTTTCAGCAAAGGTCTTTGCAACATGGGCTGAAACACGACCGATATTATTCAGCAAATCATATTCGTTGAATTGGAGAAAAGCATCCAGTTTTTTTGCCCAATCTTCCATGGACATGGGAATGTGGCGTTCAGCCTGTTCCTCTGCATAATCCAGGTACATGGATACAACGCGGTCTAATCTTCGGAGTTCTTGTTCTGTTAAATAGTTCTTAGCGATAGAGACATCGCTCTTAATAATTTTGCCGGAGGGCGCATTTTTCCATGTGGTAAGCCCCATGTGCTCCTTATTGCTATTGGCTCGCGTCATTATCAATTCTGCTGCGGTATGCTGATGAATGGCAAAAGTAATTTGTTCTGCACGCGCGCAAAGAAATCCAGTGTGGTCTGTGACTTGGCATCGTAGTCAAAAGATGTTGCGTATACATCTGTAATTTTCTGATAGAATAATCTTTCACTTGCGCGAATTTCGCGAACTTCCTCTAAGAGGCTTGTAAAGTAATTCTCGTTAAAGAAAGTTCCATTCTTTAATCGTTCTTTATCAAGAACATATCCACGGATGGCGTAATCCCTGAGTATATTTGTTGCCCATTTGCGAAATGCTGTCGCTTTTTTAGAATTAACCCGATATCCGACAGCGATGATGGCGTCTAAATTATAATGCTTGGTGTTGTATGTTTTGCCGTTGCTGGCAACTACCGAGAAAAGCTCGGTAGTTGAACATTCATCCAGTTCTCCCTCGCTGAAAATGTTCTTAAGATGCAGGCTGATATTGTCGGTAGAGCAATCAAAGAGAGCTGACATTAATTTCTGGCTCAGCCAGATGGTTTCTCCCTGGACTCGTACTTCGATACCGTCTTCTTTTGCTTGGTTGGTAAATATAAGAAATTCTGCAGCGCTGTTTCTTATGTGAAGTTTTTTGTTCATTGCAGGATAGTTGGTTAGGATATTCTCTGATTGAGGAGATGACCCGGGGGATGCTGTGTAGTGCATACTTTGCACAAAAAACCAGCGAAAAAAGAAACTAAATTGTTCTTTTTCCGCTGGTTTTATGTATTATAACAAAGCTTAGCTCGTTTTTAGACGATTCTTACTTCATGGCCTTGGCGTGGGCGATGATGTTTTCCACATTCATGCCAAGGTCGTGCAGCACCACATCGCCCGGGGCGGAGAAGCCGAAGGAATCGATGCCGATGATGCAGCCTTCCGTGCCCACGTAGCGGTACCAGAGGTCGGTCTTACCGGCTTCGATGGCAAGGCGGCGGGTGCAGGAGGCGGGCAGGATGCTTTCGCGGTAGGCGGCGTCCTGCTTGTTGAAGCGGAACATGGAGGGCATGGAGACCACGCGTACATCCGGGCCGAGTTCCTTGGCGGCCTGCAGGGCGAGGATAAGCTCGGAACCGGAGGAGATGATGATGGTGCCGGGCTGCTCGGTCTGCTCCTTGAGGGCAATGTAAGCGCCCTTCAGCGTGCCCATGCGGCGGGTTTCGGCGTCGATATCCACCACGCTGGTAAGGCTGGGAATGTTCTGACGGGTGAGGATGAGGGCGGTCGGGCCATCGGTACGCTCCATGGCGCACATCCAGGCACCGGCGGCTTCTTCTTCATCTGCCGGGCGCACCACATCCAGGTTCGGGATGACGCGCAGGCCGCTCACGGTTTCCACGGGCTGGTGGGTCGGGCCGTCTTCGCCCACGGCCACAGAGTCGTGCGTGAGCACATAGGTGACGGGAAGCTCGGAGAGGGCGGCCACGCGGATGCTGGCGCGCATGTAGTCCACGAATACGCAGAAAGTGCCGGCGGAGACGCGGAAGATGCCATCGTATGCCATGCCGTTGCAGATGGCGGCCATGGCGTGCTCGCGGATGCCGAACCAGAAGTTGCGGCCGGTGTAATCGGTGGCGGAGAAGTCACCTGCGCCCTTGAGGTAGTTCTTGTTGGAGGAGAACAGGTCAGCGCTGGTGGAGAGCAGGCCGGTGCAGGCAGCACCGATGGCGTTCTGAGCCACTGCGCCGGAGGAACGGGTGGCTTCCTTGGCGCCGGGTGCCCAGGTCGGGATAAGCTCGTTGCTGGCATCTGCGCTCAAGCCGTTTACGGAGAGATCCATGCAGAGGGCGAGCTCAGCTGCCTTTTCCGGGTTGGCATCGCTCCAGGCATCGAAGGTGGCCTGCCATTCGGCATAGGCGGCTTCGCGCTGGGTCTTGAGTTCGGCCATGTAGGCGCGCACGTCGTCAGACACGTAGTACTGCTGGTCGGTGGGCAGACCCCAGTTGGCGTGGGCTTCTGCCCAGAGCTTGGCGCCGCCTTCGCCGTGGCCCTTGGTGGTGCCTTCGAAACCGGGCACACCCTTGGCAATGGTGGTCTTGGCGATGATGAGTTTCGGACGGCCGTTCTTCTCCAGGCGGCAGACGCGGAGGGTCTTTTCCACCTCGGCCATGTCGTGGCCGTCGATGGTGAAGGCATCCCAGCCCTGGGCGGTGAAGCAGGCGGCGATGTCGTCAATCTGGGTCACCTCGATGGGGGCGTCCAGCGTGATGCCGTTGGCATCGTAAATGAGGATGAGGTTATCGAGCTTGAGCGTGCCGGCAATGGCGGCAGCTTCGCGTGAAATGCCTTCTTCAATGCAGCCGTCACCGGCAAGGCAGTACACGTTGTGGTTGAAAATCTCGTGCTCCGGAGTGTTGAAGCGGGCGGCGGCGTGCTTGCCGGAGATAGCGAAGCCCACGGCGTTGGCAATGCCCTGACCCAGCGGGCCGGTGGTGCATTCCACACCGGGGCAGCAGCCGAATTCCGGGTGGCCGGGGGTGTTGGAACCCTTGGCACGGAAAGCCTTCACGTCGTCCATGCTGACGCCGAACCCCGTGAGGTGCAGCCAGCTGTAAAGGAACATGGAGCCGTGACCACCGGAAAGAATGAAGCGGTCGCGGTTGAGCCAGCGCGGCTCGGAGGGGTTCACGTTGAGCAGGTTACCGTAAAGCACAGCGCCGATTTCAGCGCAGCCCAGGGGCAGGCCCATGTGGCCGGATGCTTTGTCGAAAATGGCGTCGATGGCAAGACCTCTGGCCTGATTTGCAGCCTTCTGAAGGATTTCCGTGTTCATGCGAATTTGAGTATAACAGATGCGCTTTTATTGTAAAGTCAAAATGCACAATTAAAAATGCAAAAAATCCGCGCAGGTGAGCGGAATTCCGGCGCTGCATCAATCCAATTTGATTTTGAGCATGCGGCAGGCACCCAGGAAGCAGGTCTGGTAGTCCAGTTTGCCGTTTGGCAGGGTGGGGATGTATTTGACAGCGATGATATGCCGCGGTGCCCAGCTGCTGGGCAGGTGCAGGTTGGTCACACCGTAGCGCAGGGTGAGGTAATCCGGCGGGGTAACCTCCTTGTGCAGGGTAGAGAGCATCACAAGCTCCTCCCCGCCTGTGCGGCTGGGCACGCTTACCACGGCGAGCTTGCGCTCGTTCTCCTCCGGGGTCACATTGTAAATCTGGTAGAGGATTTCCTCCAGCTGCACGTGGGGAATCATTTCCTCTCCCATCTGGGTGAAACGCACTTTGCGCCCCAGGATGGTGAGCAGGCCGTCGGGGGTCATGTACCCCACATCGCCAGTACAGAACCAGTTACCGTGCATGCGGGGGGAATCGGCATTGCTGGTGTTCAGATAGTGGGTGGAAACAGCCGGGCCTCTCAGCCAGACCAGGCCGGGGTTGGAGGGGGTGGACGAGGCTTCCGGAGTGTACAGTCCGGTGATGCGCACTGCTACGCCGGGCAGGGGAGCGCCGATGCCGCCTTTCCGGGTGGTGGGCAGCGTGGGACGGGTGGTGTCCGGGTCGGTGTCGGGCGCGGGCATGGCAGCGGCTGCAAAGGGTAGTACTTCAGCGGTTCCGTAGCTTTCCAGTAACTGCAGTCCGAAACGCTGGGTGGCGGCTTCGGTCAGGCTGGCGGGCAGCTTGGCGCCGCTGCTCAGGCAGTATTGCAGCTGGGCAAAATCAGTGGGCTCCTTGGCGGCTTTGAGCATGGCGCGCAGGCCTGCCGGGGTGTTGATGAGCAGGGCGGCGCTGTGTTGTTTCACCAGGGTGCAGAGGCGTTTACCTGCGGTGGGGGTGGGGTAGGTCACCATGTCGAACCCGCCCAGCAGGGGCAGCAACAAACCACCGATGAGCCCGGCGGGCATGTAGGCCGGTAATACGGAGAGCAGAATATCGTGCCCGGGGCTCAGCTGCAGACGGCTGCGCAGGCTCAACGTGGCAGCCAGCAGCATGCGGTGTGTCAGCGGCACGCCCAACGGCTTGTCATCTGTACCGCCGGTAAAGACCACGGCGGCTTCATCGCATGGTCCGGGGGTGGCCACTTTGGCGTGCTGCATGAGCTGCTGCGGGGTGCGCAGTTTGCCGATGGTGTTCCAGGCTTTCAGTTTCCACGGACCTTGTTCGGCCAATTCGGTATCCAGATAGATGAGGTCTCGGCTGGGCGGCCAGGCAAACTGGCGTTGTTTGTTGGTGAAGCGGGTGTCTGTGATAAAGCGCGTCAGCCCGGCCTGCTGCACCATGTGTTCAAACTGCTCCGGGGTGGTGGTGTAGTTGATGTTGACCGCGCTGATACCTGCCAGCAGGCAGGCCAGGTTGGCAATGGTGCTCAGCTTGCCGGGCGGCAGGATGATGCCCATGCGGGTGGTGGCAGAGTGTTTTTCGAGCACGCTGGTGGTCATGACCGCTGCGGAAAGGATATCGCGGTACACCAGAGTAGAGTCATCAATGCCATCCAGCAGACGGCCTTTCGGGTTACGCAACAGGGCTTCCACCAGCATCTGCGGCAGGTTGGCATGTTCCACCATGGGCAGGTGCTCCAGCTGGCTGGCCTGGGCATTCATCCACGCTGCCTGTACCCGGGCGCCCAGCTGGTTGCCGGCGCGTTGTGGTGGGCAGAAGGTGATGTGCAGCAGGTCATACGGCTCGCGGGTGGTGATGGCGGCGTCAAAATAGTTGTTGTACATACCCGCATACACCGGCAGGGCATGCAGCGGTGTGCCGTCGAAGAGGGAAAGCAGGTTGGCGGGTACATCGGTCAAAGTGCCGGGGGCTTGCAGTGGTCGCCCGGGCAGCATGACCACATGCCGCCCCAGCTCCAGCTGCTGCCGGGTTCTGGCGATAATGGCATCGCGCCCCTGCTGGTTCACTGCACAAACAAAGCCGGGGGATTTCGTCTCGCGCAGGCGGTTCATGACCGCCTCTCCCGGCATGAGGGTATTCTCCACCATCCACGCCACGCGCCCCGGGCCACCCAGGGCTTTTTCCAGCTCCACCATGGTAGCTATGTCGACACGGTTCGGGATGACCAGCATCGGCTGTGCTGGTATACCATCGGCTCCGTCTATGCGTATCTCGCTCATGCGGTGGGGGCGTGTGCCCCAGTCTAGCACATTGCCCGCTGCCTTTCCAGCATATTTATCGGCATGTCATGCCGATAAATCATACGCCGCGCCAGCGGCGTATTTCGTACCCGCCAGGCGGCGGGTATTTCATGCGGCAACGCCGCATTTCATACCGCAGGCACTGCGGTATTTCATCCACTGCGCCAGCAGTGGATTTCA
>JAFZGH010000273.1 GCA_017555465.1 Akkermansia sp.
CCGGCGTGGTATGCCACTGCATTCACATGCTGGGAGGATATTTCCTCAAACACCAGCATCACATTCTTGCGGGTAGAGCAATAGATAATCCCCTTCTTCCAGCGCGCTATCACCTTGCGGATGCGCTCGAACTTCGCCTTGCGGCTCTCGCAGTGCGTAATGCCGAAATCCAGATTATCCCGGCCAAAGCCACTGATAATCACCGCAGGCTCCCGCAGCTGCAAGGTAGTGAGAATGTCCTCGCGCACATGCGCCGTGGCCGTGGCCGTGAGCGCCACGGTCTGCGGCCAGCCCAGGGCTTCGCGCACGCGCCCCAGTCGCAGATAATCCGGGCGGAAATCATGCCCCCACTGGCTCAGGCAATGCGCTTCATCCACGGCCAGCAGGGCAATCTGCATCCCCCGCAGCATCTCCATGAACGACTCCTGGGCAAAGCGCTCCGGCGCCACGTAGAGAATCTTCAACTCCCCATAACGCAGCGCCTGCATCACCTGGCGGTATTCCTCTGCGCCCAGTGATGAATTCACCGCAGCGGCAGGGATTCCGCGTGTCTGCAGCGCATCCACCTGGTCTTTCATGAGCGCAATCAGCGGCGAAACCACCACCGTGAGTCCGGGGCGGCAGAGCGCGGGAAGCTGGTAGCAGAGCGACTTACCGCCGCCCGTAGGCATAATACCCAGAGCATCGCGCCCCGCGAGAATCGCCTGCACCACATCCTCCTGACCGGGGCGCAGCGCATCGAACCCAAAATACGTTCTGAGCGCTTCCTGTGCATCTGCTATCTCGCGGAACTCTGCCATGACCGGCTCATTTTAGCCGATTACCCCCCGGCGCGCAAGCCGGAATTATGCACGGAACAGCAGCAGCGCCACCAGAGCAGGAACAACGCAGCTCCACACCGTATGCGTGCGGCGCACCGATTCCTGCGGCAGCAGTTCATTCAGCCGGGCATTGCGATTGAACCGCCAGGTGCGGCGGCGCAGCGCCAGGTGCAGGTTGCGGCGAAGGGACAATACGACACTATTCTCGTTCTCAATTTCAGGTATCATAGGGGTTATGTGTGTTAGGTGTTGGTATGCAACGCAGCCCGGACTAACAGACACCTCGATACCAGACGACAATGCAGCCGCATGCGTTGGCTCGGTACAGGGTAGTCAGGGAGCGTCAACGGGATTATACTAACAAATAGCCCTGCCCGTTTCAAGCTCCTTTTTCAGATTTCCGGAAATAAAAAACCGCCGCCGGGTTTGCAGACCAGGCAGCGGCTGAAAGAGATATCGGGTATATCAATAATCGCGCTTGAGCAAGTAATCGCTGATGGCCAGCAGATTCTCGCGGCGGCGGTCAGAGAACACATCCAGCGCGGCACGGGCGGCAGCCGTCAGCTCACGAGCCTCAGCACGGGCGTTATCCATGCCCACCAGTGCGGGGTATGTGGCCTTCTGCACCTTGGCATCCTTGCCAATGCTCTTGCCCAGCACCTCCGGTGTGGAGGTCACATCCAGAATATCGTCGATAATCTGGAATGCCAGGCCAAGGGAGCGGCCATATTCGGTGAGGGCATCCAACTGCTCCGGCGTGCACCCGGCGGCCATGCCACCCAGACGCACGGAAGCAATGATGAGGGCCGAGGTCTTGCCGTGATGAATAGCACGCAGCTCATCCACCGTCAGCTCGCGGCCCTCGCCCTCCAGGTCGAGCACCTGACCACCTACCAGATGCTGGCTGCCGGTGCGGTAGGCCATTTCGGCCACATAGTCACCGGCATCGTAGCGGTCATTAGCAGGCACACGGGCCAGCATGGCAAACACCTCAGTCAGCAGAGCATCACCGGCCAGCACCGCAATTCCCTCGCCGAACACCTTGTGGTTCGTAGGCCGCCCGCGGCGCAGGTCGTCATTATCCATGCAAGGCAGGTCATCATGAATCAGCGTGTAGGTGTGCAGAGCTTCCAGGGCGCAGGCAGCATCCAGCGCCACCTCTTCACTGCCGCCACAGGCCTTGGCAGCCTCCAGACACAGCAGCGGGCGGATGCGCTTACCACCGGCAAAGATGCTGTAGCGCATGGCCTTGTGGATTGTGCTGGGGGCAATATCCTCGCCGGGCAGCAGCTCGTTGAGGCGAGCTTCCACCTTGGCAGCCGTTTCCTTGATGAGAGCCTTGATATCCATGGTCAGGAAATATCGTTTACTTACCCTTCACCAGCAGCTCGGCAATCTGCACGGCGTTGAGAGCGGCACCCTTGCGCACCTGGTCACCCACCACCCAGAGGTTGAGGGCGTTGTCGATGGCAATATCCTTGCGGATACGACCCACGTAGCAGGTATCGCCATTGGTGGAATCCAGCGGGGTCGGCCACACGTTGTTAGCCACATCGTCCATCAGCTCCACGCCGGGCATACCGTCGAAGCAGGCGCGTGCGCCTTCCACATCCACCGGCTTCTCGAACTGGGCAATGCAGGAAATCGAGTGGCTGCGGTACACCGGAACGCGCACACAGGTGCAGGTCACGTTCAGCTCCGGCAGGTTCATAATCTTGCGACCTTCATTGAGCATTTTGAGCTCTTCCTTGGTGTAACCGTTATCGGCAAACTTGTCAATCTGGGGAAGCACGTTGAAAGCAATCTGGCGGGGGTAGGTCTTAATCTCTACCGGGTGGCCGTCCACAATGGCGCGCACCTGGTTCTCCAGCTCAGTGATGCCATGCTGGCCGCTGCCGGAAACAGCCTGGTAGCTGCTGGCCACAATGGTCTTGAGACCATACTTCAGGTGCAGCGGGTACAGTGCCATCAGGGTGATGATGGTGGTGCAGTTCGGGTTGGCAATAATGTTGCGGGGATGATTGAAAGCGGCTTCACCATTGATTTCGGGCACCACCAGCGGCACATCGGCATCCTGGCGGAAAGCGGAGGAGTTATCCACCACTACGCAACCGGCAGCACCGGCAATGGGGGCGAACTCACGGGAAATATCACCACCGGCAGCAAAGAGCGCAATGTCCACATCGCCGAAGGAATCAGCCGTCAGCTCCTGCACGGTCAGCATCTCGCCGCGGAAGGCAACCTGTTTACCTGCAGAACGATGAGAGGCCAGAAGTTTAAGCGAGGCCAGCGGAAAATTGCGGGTCTCAAGGCAGGAAAGAATCTCGACGCCCACCGCACCGGTGGCGCCCACAATAGCGACTCTGGGATTATTCATGTTCATGAATCTTTGGTTAACAGGATAATAAACGTGCCCGTGGCACGCGGCTATTGTAACGTATTCTGCGTGATTATCAAGCCAAAACAACAAAATCTCACGGCCTGCATACATGCTTTTTGTTTGCAAAAGCCCCTGCGGGGGAGTAGAATAGCCGCGTGAAGTGGACATCTGCCAAAATCTACGTTTTCAAATCTGCCATCATCGGCACGGCTCTGCTGTACATGGTGCTCGACCTCTGGGTGCTGCGCGGGCCCATGTACGGATTCCTGCACAAGGATAAGCAGGCAGCCGAGGCGGCGGCCCTGGTATATGGCGAGCGCATCTCGCACGGCCAGCTGACGCGCCACAAGGCAGAACAGGAAGCCATCTCCGGCAGAGAAAAGGCCAGCATCGCCATGATGATGGATCTGGTACGCAGTTCCCTGCTGCGCCTGCGCACCCGCTACAACGACAACCAGCTTCCGCATGACCGCGCCGCGGCTGAAAAAGCCGTGGCCGCCCTTGCCACCCGCGCCGGAAGCGATGCCGAGTTTGAGCAACAGCTCGCATCCCAGGGTTACACCCGCCGCCAGTTCACGGATAAGGTGGAAGCGCGCCTGATGGAGCTTGCCCTGCTGGACCGCAACCTGTCCCCCCACACACAGGTGGACAACGCCGCCATCATGGCGCATTACAAGCAGATCAAGGAGGAGCTGAGCATCCCGGCCAGCCGCCCGGTGAAGCATATTTTCATTTCCACGCTGAACCGCAGCAGTGATGATGCCCGCCGCGTGGCCGAAATGGCCATTGAACGCCTGAACGCCGGCGATGATTTTGCAGAAATTGCCGCTGAAATCAGCGAGGATGCAGCCACGGCTTCCCGCGGCGGGAACCTGGGAGTGGTGCATGATGACGCTCTGCTCCCCCTGCCGGAGCTCAACCTCTTCGGCGACTCCGCCCTGCCCGCCGGCATCCCCAGTCTGGTGCAGAGCAAGTGGGGGTGGCATGTCATTTTGGCAGGGCCCATCACTCCGGGCTACACCCCCTCGCTGGATGAATGCCGGGAAACCATCCGAACCGCCATCATCAGCGCCCAGCGGGAGCTGGGAATCAACGCTTTCTTCGACACACTCATCAAAGAGGGATTCCAACAGAAACGCATTAAAATCCATGTCAAGTGACCGCATCACCGTCACCCGCGCCGCCCGCGGTCTGCACGGCACCATCACCGTTCCCGGCGATAAAAGCATCTCCCACCGCGTAGCCATTCTGGGCGCACTGGGCACCGGCACCATGCAGGTGCGCAACTATCTCTGCAGTGAAGACTGCGTGAACACCCTGCGCGCCATGCAGCAGCTGGGTGCGCAGGTGACACCCGGGGATTGCCCGCAGAATTTCACCCTCACCGGCACCGGCATGACCCCCACCGCCCCGGCACATGATATCGACTGCGGCAACAGCGGAACGGGAATGCGCCTCATGGCCGGCGTACTGGCCTCCCTGCCTTTCCGCAGCCGCATGTTCGGTGATGCCTCGCTGAGTTCCCGCCCCATGAAGCGCATCATCGACCCGCTGGGCAGCATGGGCGCGCGCATCACCGCCTGCGGTGAAAAGCCCGGCTGCGCCCCGCTGGAAATCGAAGGAGGCAAACTGAGCCCCGTGCATTATGATTTACCCATGGCAAGCGCCCAGGTGAAGAGCGCCGTGCTGCTGGCCGGCATGCTGGCAGAAGGCCGCACTTCTGTGCACCAGCCTGCCATCACCCGCGACCACACCGAACGCCTGTTCGAACACTTCGGCATCCCCTGCACCGTTTCGGAGGATGGGCTGGATATTGCCGTTGACGGGCCGGTTGTCCCCACCAACAAGGACATCACCGTGCCGGGAGACATCTCCAGCGCGGCTTTCTGGCTTGTAGCCGCCAGCATTGTGCCGGGTAGCGAGGTCACCCTGCTCAACGTGGGGCTCAACCCCACCCGCGATGCCATCATCACCGTGCTCCGCCGCATGGGCGCAGACATCACCATCACCAACCGCACCAAGGGCGGCGAGCCATACGGCGACATCACCGTGCGCGCCCCGCAGCAGCTCGTAGCCACCGAGGTACTCAAGCCGGAAATCCCCAACCTCATCGACGAAATCCCCGTGCTGGCCGTCGCTGCCGCCTTTGCCCAGGGAACCACCCGCATCCGCAATGCTGCCGAGCTGAGAGTGAAGGAAAGCGACCGCATTGCCACGGTGGTGGGCAATCTGCGCGCCATGGGTGCCCAGGTGGATGAATTCCCGGATGGCATGGAAATTACGGGCGGAGCTCCGCTGCACGGTGCCACCATGGATTGCTACGGCGACCACCGCATCGCCATGAGCTTCCTCATGGCCGGCCTGAATGCCGATAGCGAGACCACCCTGCTCAACTGCCACAGCATCAACACCTCCTACCCCGGGTTCGAGGAGCATCTCCGCACCCTTACCCAGGCTTGACCCCATGGCACGAATCACCCAGGAATGCGCCGCGCGCATCAAGGACTCCGCCGATATTGTGGAGCTCCTGGGCAGATATGTGCAACTGCGCCGCGCGGGCAATTCCTGGAAGGCATGCTGCCCGTTCCACAGTGAGAAAACGCCCTCGTTCCATGTGAACCCGGCTCGCCAGTCCTTCCATTGCTTCGGCTGTGGTGTGGGTGGAGATGCCATCAAGTTCATCATGATGTTCGAAAACCTCGATTACCCCACCGCCCTGCGCCGACTGGCAGACATGAACGGCATTCCGGTCATCGAGGAAGAGGAAAACCCGGAAATGGCACGCCAGCGCCGCATGCGCGCCCGCGTGGTGGAGGCCAACACCCTGGCCACCGAGTACTACCACCGCAAACTCTGCCGCGATGCATCTGCCGTCCATGTACGCGAGTACCTGAAGAAACGTGGATTCGGCATCGAGATTGCCCGCGCCTGGCAGCTCGGCTGGGCGCCGCCGGATTTCCGCGAACTTGCCCAGCTGGCGCAATCCCGCAACATGGATGACCGTCTGCTGGCAGAAGCCTACCTGCTTGGCCGCGGCCAGCGCGGGCTCTACCCGGTGTTCCGGGATCGCCTCATGTTCCCCATCCACAATGTGCGCGGCGAAGTGGTCGGATTCTCCGGCCGCATCATCCAGGAAGGACAGGACCCGCGCAAATACGTGAACACCGCAGACACCGCCGCTTTCCACAAGGGCGAGCTGCTGTTCGGTCTCTACAAAGCCACCGGCCCCATCGGCAAAGCGGGCATGTGCGTAGTGGTCTGCGAGGGGCAGCTCGATGTGATTGCCTGCCACGAAAAGGCCGACATCCGCAACGCCGTGGCGGGCCTTGGCACGGCGTTTACCGATGAACACGCCAGAATACTGCGCAAATACGCCAAAAAGGCCATCTTGTGCTACGATGGCGACAACGCCGGCATCAAGGCCAGCGAAAAGACCTTCCGCAAGCTGGCCGCAGCCGGACTGGAGGTGTACCACGCCAGCCTGCCCCCCGGCGAAGACCCGGATTCCCTCATCGGCAGCAAAGGACCGGAGGCCCTGCGCGAAGCCATCGACACCGCCCGTCCCTACCTCGAAGTGCGCGTGGCGCAGGAACTCGCCCTCATCCAGGGCGATGCCAATGCACGCGCAGCCCTCATCCCCCGCATGGCTGATTTAGCCGCCGAAATCACCGACCGCAACCGACGCGACGTGGCTGTGGCCGATTTAGCCACCCGTTTAAACACCGGACTGGAATCCCTGCGAGAAACAGTGGAAGGTATCATCCGCACGCGCAAGGAAGCCCCGCAGTCCGCCCCGGACGAACCCGCATGGGAACCCGGCGAGGAGGAGGAAATGAGTGCCGCCGAAATGGTAATGGAGCAGCCCGCACGCGTCATCCCCATCACCCTGCACCGTGCCATTCACGATCTCATTTTCCTGGCCGCAGTGCATTCCGAAGCCCAGGCCATGCTGCTGGAGCGCATCGAAGAACTCCAGGAACCCATCCGCTGGCTTTCCGGCGGCGTGGTGCTGCAGCGTTTCATGGAATCCCTGCCCGCCCCCGGCAACGAGGACGACTGGCAGACCTTCATCGCCAAACTCCCACCGGAGCAGGCTGCCGCCCTCCGCAACATGGAACACGCCCCCGTTGATATTCCCGATGTTGCCCACACCGTGGAATCCACCTGCGCCAATGCCGCACTCGCCGCCATCAAGGCCAATGTGGACCAGCTGCGCTCCCGTGTCAATACACCCGGTATTTCACTGGAGGAAGCCGCTGCCCTCATGCAGGAGATGAACGAGCTCCAGAAGCTCATCAACAGCAGCACATAACCGCGTGCCGGATATTTACCTCCGCCAGCCGTGGTGGTGGCCTATGTGGTGAAACCCGCCTGCGGGACGGAAACCATGGCCATGGTGATGGTGGTGCAGGCAATGGCAGCTGCTCAGGCAGAGCGCGGCTACCGTCATGACGATACTACATTTAAAAAATTTCTTGTTCATGGTGTTGAATCGGGGTTAACTGTTCATCTGTTCGATTAAGCGCGACGGGAGGCAGGGCGTTTTTCTTCCTTCTTGTTCTGGGCCATCGGCTTCTTGTTATTCTGCGGCTTGTTCTGAGCCACGGGCTTGTGGTTATTCTGCGGTTTATTCTGAGCTACGGGCTTGTGGTTGCTGGCCGGCTTGTTCTGCACCACGGGCTTCGGCTGCGGCGCGGGTTTATGCTGCACCACGGGCTTCGGCTGCGGCGCAGGTTTGTGCTGCACTACGGGCTTCGGCTGCGGCGCGGGCTTGTGAACCACCACCGGCTTCGGCGCAGGCTGGTGTACCACCACTTCCTTGTGCACGACTTCCTTATGCACCACCGGACGGTAGACAACCGGTCGGGCAGCAACATGGCTGTTCACATGGTGGACAAAGCTCACATGATCGCAGCTGCTGAAGCATACACTCACGACCGCGGACATTAACATCATCTGTAAAAACTTCTTGTTCATGGTAAATGGTGACAGGGGGTTGTGCCTGTACATTTACCAAGCGCAGCAGCGCCTTCTATTTGTTTGAAGTTTTCAACTTTTTTTATTTTTCTTTTCCGCTTACTCTTCTTCAAGGGATATCTCCCAATCCTCAAAAGTGCCCGTTTCAATACAATAGCGGACAGGACGCGCCAGCCCCTTTTGAACAGTGATAAGGAGGATATGGCAATCAGATTGCCATTCATGATGCCTGTACAGCTCCACTCCGGGATGTGACAGGTGAACCGGCGTAGCAGAATCCCAGCTGAAATCCGGTTTATCAAGAGCATCAACGGGGACAAGAAGGAATCCCTCTTTCAACGAAACCGGCAGAAGGAGCCAATTCCCGGAAGGTGACCAGGGAGCATCCGCGACCAGCACTCCCCGGCGCGGATTCCGGGTCTGATACTCCAGCAAGCGGCCAGCAGGAGTCTTGATGCGGATGCGGTCGGCATAACCCCAACAGTTTTTCAAACCGGGCTTCTCATCGCGTCGGAATCCAAGCTCCACCCAGCCCTTGCCGCCGGGGTGGGCAACGCGGCGCACCACATCGATAAAGGGGGAGGGAATATCGCAGTATTCATCCTCCGCCCTGCCTTTGCGCACAGCCAGTACCAGATTCACCGCGCCCACCTGCTCACAGTAATCCACCATGCCGCACACCCCGGGATGCTCCAGATCGGCAGCCTCCTCCACAATCAGGCGCACATAGTCCCCCTTCATCAGCTCCGCATACCGGGCAATTTCATCCCTGACTTCCGACTCTGTCACCGGCACTCCATACTGGTCAAAATCCACCCCTCCGTCCTTCCGGGGATGCAGCCCGAACGCCGTACACACATCACACCCGCCGACCTGCATCTCTTCCTCGCGCATGGAGTAGGTCGAGCTTGTCCACGACTCGGAATATCGCATCGGCTTAGTCACCATTTTGCGCAGTGGCGGCAACACCTCAAAAATGGGTTCCAGCTCGCACAACCGTTCCGCAGAGCAAAGCGCTTCCGGCAGTACAGGATTCGAGTATGGATATCCTTCCTCCAGGAAACTCGTGTTCAGATGACTCTCAAAATCAGGCAGTAGTTTCAGCAGGCGTTCCTGCGATAAATCCTCCTCCTTGAGTATGGCCGCCAATTGCACCCGGCAGGTACGCAGCATGACCAGCGCACGGGCTTCATCGCGCTCCCCTGCGGCCAGGCAGAATTGTTTGAACCACAGCAAAGGGCGGATATATTCCCACTCCCGGCAACGCGGCAGCAGCGTTTCTTCCAGCCGCAACTTGTCAAGAATATCCAGAACCTTCTGCATTTCTGAGCGAATCTCCGGCGGCATGGAAGGATGCCGGCAGCGTTGGCGAATCGCTTTCCGCCCCGCTATCACGCGGGCAATCCCCACCTGTTTCTGAAATAAATTACATACTCCCTTTTCTGCAAGAAGCGTATTCCAGAACCGGTACTCCTGCCACGCAGCGGCATCCAGTCTCAGAAGGAGATCCTGTTGTTCCCCGGCGCGCTCACCGCATAGATGAGCAGCGGCCGCCTCCAGCTCAATGCGGTGTCCCTGGATATCCTCCAGCAGATATTTTCTAGACCTTTCATCCATGACGGCTCCATCATCAATCCATGCTTCCAAATCATGGAGCAGATTCAGCGGTGCATGCAGCACCGGAGTGGCATCTTCAACCACCCTTTCCTCTGGTAAACAGGTCCCGCAGAAATATGCATTTGCCCCGCTGGACAGGCAAAACATTACGCAAAGCATGGCAACCATCCACATGGATTTGATTCAAGCATAAATGTGTTGCGCAGGCAAGTTCATTTACCCTTGTAACATATTTGTAACATTTTTGAGAGCCTGTTTGTAATAATTCTACTTTTTCCTATCATTTCACTTGACTTTTCAAGATAAGCAGGTAAACTGACGACACGCATACAAGATATAGTGGAGACATGAAGATACGGAAACGAAACGGAGCGGTAGAGGAATACCGCAGGGAAAAGATAGAGCGGGTCATCCGGCTGGCATTTGAAAGCGCAGGTATCATGGACGCCTGCGCCGAGACAGGACGCCTGGCAGCAGATATCGAAGGCACGCTGCTGGGCAACGGCGAAGAAGTGGTGGCGGTAGAAAGCATCCAGGACCTGGTGGAAGCCGCGCTGATGGTAGCAGGCTATTACGAAGCCGCCAAGAATTTCATTCTCTACCGCAACGAACGCAGCCGCGCCCGCGCTGCCCGCGAACAGCTGCTGGGGCATTTCGCAGACCGGGCCGCGCTGGAAAGCGTCCTCAAGGAACTGCAACAGGAATTCCCGGAAGAGGAATACGCCCTGCCCCAGCTTACGGCACGCTTCCGCAGTTTCAGCAAAAGCGGCCAGAGCGATGAAGCCGGGCTGGGCTGCCTTATCAAGGCCGCGGCAGAGCTCACCACGCGCGATGCCCCGAACTGGGAAATGGTAGCCGCGAGGTTCTGGCTGCTGCGCTTCCGTGCCCAGCTTGTGCGACACGAGGCCGAAGCAGGCATCACCAGCCTGTACGACAAACTCACCCACCTGAGCAAGGAAGGAGTCTATGGCTCCTACATCCTGACGCATTACACCAAGGCAGAGATTGACAGCTGCGAACAGATGCTGCGTCCCGAGCGAGACAAGCTCTTCAACTACTCCGGGCTGGAGCTGCTGCACGGGCGCTACCTCATCCGCACGCATGCCGGGGCAGTGCTCGAAAGCCCGCAGGAAATGTTCCTGGGCATTGCCC
>JAFZGH010000274.1 GCA_017555465.1 Akkermansia sp.
ACCTGCTGCACACCGGGTGTGCCGGAAAGCGCCGATTCCAAGGGGATGGAGACATACTGCTCCACCTCCTCGGCGGTAAGACCGGCGGCCTCGGTCTGAATAGTCACACGGGGCACAAACAACTCCGGGAACACGTCCACGGGCGTACGCATGATGCCCACCACGCTCAGCGCAGCCAGCACCAGGGTGATGATAATCACCGTGAGGCGGTTGTGCAGGCAGAATGATATGAGTTTTTCAAGCATCAGTGGTCCTCCCCTTCGTGGAACTTACCATCGGCGTGGAAATGACCGGCCTTCTTCTGCTGGCTGCCATCTGCCGGCAGCAGGTAGCGCAGCTCATAACCGCCCTTCACCACCAGACGCTGCCCGGGCACCAGCCCCTTCACCGGGGTCATGCCGCGGCGGCTGGTGCCGGCCTGCACCTTCACCTTAGCAAAGGTACCTTCCTTAATCTCCAGGAACACCACATCATCAATACCCACCTTCACAATGGCCGAATCCGGAATATTCACATAGCCCTTTTCGCCGCCGTCGGTGTAGAAATCCACACGGCAGAGCTGGCCGGGGCGGGCATCTGCCGGCAGCGCCGCCGGCGTAAAGTAGAATGCGCGGGTCTGCTTCTCCTCATCCACCTGCTCAGCCATGCGCCAGGTGCCCTCCAGCACCGCATTGTCGCGGCCGGCCAGACGCGTGGCTCGTATGGTGGTAAAGTCCGGTACATCGTTGCCGTACAGCGTACCCTCAATTTCCATGGCGGCCAGGTTGCTCATGGTCACCACAGCGGCGCCCTGCCCGCCCCAGCTTCCCTGGGTAATGCCCACATTGCGCACTATGCCATCGTTATTGGCACGCACCACCAGCGTGGGCAGGCCGTTTTCGGGTTTAATTTCCGCCCCCATCACCAGGATGTTGAGCTTCGTGCGGGTCACTTCCAGCTCACGTTCCAGCTGGCGCTTCTCGGCATTCTTGAAATTAAGCTGTTCCTCCAGGTCACTGTTGGTCGTACCGGCAGCCTTGAGGCGGGCCAGTCGCTGACTTACCGAAGCGATTTCCTCGCTGCAGCGGGTAATGGCTGCTTCCTCCTTGCGGATATCAGCCACCAACGCGCTCACCTCCGGGGAAACCACGGTATACAGGATATCACCCTTCTTCACCTCCTGTGCCGATTTCACATTCAGCGAAATGCGACCACCACAAGGCAGAGAATAGGTCTCCAGAGCATGACTAGGCACAAAGAGATGACCATAGAGACTGTGCGTCAATGCCAGACCGGCAGCGGGCACTTCCTCAATCTTCATGGCAGAAATGTGGCGGGCATGGGCATCGGCCGTCACCAGCACCGGAGCATCGCCACCACCGCAGGAGCTGTGGTCATGCCCGGAGCAGCTTTCGCCATGCGCATGAGCGTGGTCATGAGCGCAGCCTTCGCCGTGCTCGTGCGAGTGCCCGGATTCTTCGGCAGCGTGGTCGTGCGTGCAGCCTTCGCCGTGCTCGTGGGCGTGCCCGGATTCCTCTGCAGCGTGGTCATGCGTGCAGCCTTCGCCGTGTTCGTGCTCATGCCCGGATTCTTCGGCAGCGTGGTCGTGCGTGCAGCCTTCGCCGTGCTCGTGGGCGTGACCGGATTCCTCGGCGGCGTGGTCATGCGTGCAGCCTTCGCCGTGTTCGTGCTTATGCCCGGCTTCTTCGGCAGCGTGGTCATGCGTGCAGTCTTCGCCGTGTTCGTGCTCATGCCCGGCTTCTTCGGCAGCGTGATCATGCGTGCAGCCTTCGCCGTGTTCGTGCTCATGCCCGGCTTCTTCGGCAGCGTGATCATGCGTGCAGCCCTCGCCGTGCTCGTGGGCGTGTCCAGCTTCCTCAGCGGCGTGGTCGTGGGCGCAGCACGCGCCGTGTTCGTGCTGGTGTTCCTCTGCCGGGGCATCTGCCGCATACACAGCAGAGTAGGACAAAGCGGCTACAAAACCTAAAAAGAGATGCAGTTTCATTTACTTGGCAATACAATCAGGGTTAAGATACTGGAGCTCCACCTGCGTGGAAAGCAATTTGGTGAGACAATCAATGTAATTCAGCCGGCGGAGGTAGGCCTCCTGGCGCGCATCAGCCACGGCAGGCAGCTTGGTTTCGCCAATGGCGTAGAGCTTTTCCTGCTGTTTCTCAGCAGCCGAGAGACGGGCAACGCGTTCCTGCTCTGCGCGGCAATGCTGCAGCAGAAGTTTCTGCATATCACCCAGCGACACACTGGTCTGCAGCAGGTCGCGCCATGCCAGCACAGCATCATATTCCTTGATGGCGCGGGTGGCTGTAGCCTGGGCAACGCCCTCCTTGTTGCGGTTCCAGATCGGCAGGTTCATGCCGATGCCGACACCTACCTTGCTGTCGCCCCCATCGTGTTCAAAACCGGGGCCGATTTCCAGCTCAGGATACTGCTTGCGGATTTCACGCTGCAGCTCAGCCTCGCTGGTATCGTGAGCCGCCATGGCAGCCTTGAGCGCCGGATGCTGCAGGAGCATCTGCATATCCGGCTGCGGCACGGCAGCTGGAATAGCAGCGGGCAGATGCCCATCCAACTCCACCTCTCGCTGGTCGGGGTGCAGGCCAAGCAGCTTCACCATCTCCAGGTGAGTCTGCAAGTGCTCCTGCTCCATTTCCTGCAATTCCTTCTGCCCGTCATTCAAACGGCGGCAGATGACCTGGAAATCAGCAAACTCCATTTCGCCCAATTCGTGCATGCGCTGGGCCTGGTTCTGTTCCTCAGCCAGCTGCTTGACGCGCGACTGCATGAGATGCAGCTTGGCGTGGGTGGACATCACGCTGAAACGCAGCGTATCCAGCTGCACAAGGTAGGCACGTTCTTTCGCCTGCATGGCAGCGTAATCCTCCTGCTTGTAGCACTCGGCCACCTTCTTGGCCAGCCCCGGCAGTCCAGTCACCGGCAGAGTAAGCGAAAGCCCCACCCCGCGGTTCGTCGCATCGGCCTCGCGCACCTGGCGGAGCTCTGCCGAAATGCCAGGGTCATTCCACAACCCGGCAAACTCGGCCACAGCCGTGCTGCGGGCATAATTCAGACGAGCCTGGTTCAACTCAGGGTTGAGCAACAGCCCGATTTCGTGCAGTTTGTTCAATGTCAGAGGAGTCTCTTCGCACATACGGGCGGAAAGCTGCTGCCACTCGGCCGTATCACGAGATAAATCAAGAGGTTTCGGAGAATAGAGCGTGCAGGAAACCAGCAACAAAGGCAGACAGCACACTATATGGAAGGGGTGTTTCATAAGATAAAATGCTCACGCGCGCATACATACGCGCGCTGTGTTGGTATATATTTACCCCCGAAGCCCTGACAAGTAAAGCAAAAACTTACCATGCGACCTGGTAAACAGCCGCAATAGGCGTGTCAGCAACGCAGATAAATCTTGACACTACGGGGCACACAAGGCAGAATATGCCCCGCGAACACGCGTGGAGAGATGGCTGAGTTGGTCTAAGGCACTCGACTCGAAATCGAGCGTGGCAGAGATGTCACCGTGGGTTCGAATCCCACTCTCTCCGCTATCAAAAGCCCAGGCAACACTGTTGTTGCCCGGGCTTTTTGCTTGCCAGCAGCCTATTCTCAGCGCAGACTGGTTGTGGATGCCATGCCTGCGCTAGCGCACTGGTTCAAAGATATGTAAAAAGCGATGATTGACAAAACATCTGGTATCATGTAGGATGAGAGAGGAATCCCCACTGTTACCGCATGAAATCCACCCTGCTCTTCATCTGCTCGCTGCTGTGCATTGCCTTTTTCTCGTGGCAACTTGTGGTCACCGGCGCCCCCCTTCCTCCCAGCGAAGAAGCTTTTTCCCAGGTCATTGATGCCAAGGCCGCAGAAGCCCTGCTGCTCAGCCAGCAACACTTCAACAGCGGGGTGGGCATCCTGAATCTCAGCCTGGCCGTGGCAGCCATGCTGGCGGCAGTGCTCAGTCTGTTTTTCTTACGCAGGCCACGGCCCTTGAAATGGTTCCGAGGCAGCCTGCTCACGGCCAATATCATTATTCTTATAACCTGTGCAGTGCTATTCCTGATTACCCTCATGGAAAGCATGCAGAGCACGCCTCAATGCCTCACTCTGGTGTGGCCATGGAAACATTCGTTCTGGGAAATCGCCATCAGCCATGTGCAGCAGGCTGCCATGTTCCTGAGTCTGTGCGGAGGCATGCTCAGCGGGGTGAACTGTGCGGCTTTCTACCTGTTCTACCGCCGCCGCGAGATGTACGGCGAGTATTAATCTGCCAGCGCCGGCAGACGGAAGAATCGGCGGGCATTCGCCGTAGTGGCCGCGGCCACTTCGTCCAGCGTGATTCCACGCAGGGCTGCCAGTTTTTCCGCCACAAAGCGAGTGCGTCCGGGGATATTGAGTTTGCCACGGTGCGGCTCCGGGGAGAGATAGGGGGAATCGGTCTCCACCATCACGCGGTCAAGCGGCGCCCAGGCGGCCACAGCCTGCACATCGCTGGTCTTTTTGAACGTGATGATACCGGTGAATGACACCATACCGTCCAGTTGTTCAAATACGGCATCGGCCTGTTCCTTACTGCCAATGAAGCAGTGGAACACAGGGCGTACTTTCGGAAAATTGCGGGCAATGGCAAAGGCATCATCAAAGCAGGCGGTCCCCTCTTTATCCCGCGTGTGCAGCGAGATATTCAGCCCCAGTTCCTGTGCCAGCTGGAAATGCTTTTCCAGCAGCACACGCTGGCGGGCATGGTAAACAGCTTCATCCCAGCCCTCGGGAGCATCCCAGAAGTAATCCAGACCGGCTTCACCTATGGCGGCCTGCGGATGCTGGCGGCACAGATTGGCCATGTACTCAAAATCCTCGTCACTTACATTGGTAACCTCGGAGGGATGGGCAGCCAGACAGGAAGTCACGAAATCCGGCATACGCCGGGCCAGTTCCAGCTGGGGCAGCCAGTCCTGCGGGTGGGTTCCCTGCGATATGCAATGCCCCACGCCCAGAGCGAGCGAATCAGCCCGCAGCTGTTCCAAATCATCATATTTTTCATGAACCAGGTGGCAATGCGTATCAATAATCATGCGCACCGTATACACCAGAGCCGCCGGATTGTCAACGCAAATCAACTCTGAGACTTCAGGAAATACAACCCGGTGTAAATACGCGGGTCCAGGGCAATCCCCTGCTCCACCTGCGCAGCCAGCCAGGCGTCAATGTCATCCAGCGGCGCTTCGCGCACGGTAATATCCTCGCTATCCACCCCGCCGCCGGCAGCCACGCGCCGCAAGCCGGTGGCCAGGAAAAAGGAGAGGCTCTCAGAAGTCAGCCCAGGCGAGGACGGCCCATGAAACAGGAAGGTCATTTCCGCAGCCTCATAACCGGTTTCCTCCAGCAGCTCGCGCCGGGCAGCAGCGGCATCGCACTCCGGCCCTTCATCGCCGCTCAACCCGGCGGGGAAACAGAGGCAGCGCTGGCCGATGGGCGGGCGGAATTCCTCCACCAGCAGCACCTTCCGCTCCGGCGTGCATGCAAACACCATCACCGCACCCGTATTATTCACCCGCTCGCAGTATTCCCAGCGCCCCTCGCGCACCATATTGAGGAACTTTCCTTCGTATAACTTTTCCATAACGTATGAGAAAAAGGGCGGCGAGTTCTACACCCGCCGCCCCGGTTTGTAAAAATCAATGCGTCCTTACTCGCGCACCAGCGTCTGGAAACGTGCCAGAATGCGCTTCGTGACAGGGCCTGCCACACCGGCGCCGATGGTGCGGCCATCCAGAGAGGTAGCAGCAATTACCTCTGCGGCAGAGCCGGTCAGGAAGCATTCATCAGCGCAGAGAATATCGAAGCGGTTCATCACCTTCTCCACACAGGGAATG
>JAFZGH010000275.1 GCA_017555465.1 Akkermansia sp.
CCCGAGTGAATTCTATGGCACTATCAAGATGGATGGCAACCTCTGGAATGAAGCAGAGGGGACCCAGGGGGGGAATGTGCAGATGGAAATCATGACCACCGCCAAGTCTTCCAACGGGGCTGACTGGCTGCACACGAACGTGGATTTGACGGTGGAAAATGGTACCACCCGCACGGTGCTGGCTCTGGATGCGCTCGGAACTGATGGGGCTGACCTTCAGCAGACGGCTCAGGTTGATTCGCTGAACGGTACAGGAAATTCTGGCGGGTGTATGAATTCTTCCGTACTCAGTATGAGTCATGAAAAGAAGATAACACTTGAACTGGAGGGCTTGGTTGCTGGTAATTATGACGGTGTTCTTGGCTTTGGTGATTTTCAGAAAACGGTTGATTATGGAAAATCCAGTGATGTAGCCATTGGTGCGGTGGCTCACCACTATGGCGGCAGAGGAAAAGAGGGTGAGCTGAGCGTGCGCAAACTCGGTAACACCACCCAGTCAGTCAATAGTGCCTGGTTGAATCGTTTAACGGTGGGCTACAGGCTCGCAGAAGGAAAGGAAACTGCAGATGCTGACGGCGAAGTCGCAACTGCCGGTGGTGCTTTTGTGGTAGACGAAGCTCTGGTGGTGTCTGAGCTGAAGATTGCCGACGGTATGCACACCGTGGTGGGGCAACTGGGGACGTCAAGCACTCATGCTCTGACCGTGGGGGCTGGCGGTATACTGGCCTTTGAGCAGACGGGTAAAGATGCGTTCAATGGTATTGGTGCCGGTATAGCGAAGCAGACGAAGGAAGAAATCAATGGGGAGAATATTACCATCAAGGAAATTGCCCCGGAAAACTTTGTTTTGCTGGCCGATGGGGCCACGGTTTCTGCATACGGCGACTGGTATACGAATCGGCAGCGAGTTGAAAGCATCAATGGAACTTCAGTTACTCTTGAAGTGGGGATTGATATTGAGAGCGCTGCAACGGTGACGTTCAATACACATAATTTCACACCGGATGCCTACATTTCGGACGATAATGATAACTTTGGCAACTATAAACACAGCCATGTAATCCAGTTGCTGGGCGAGATGAAGGGGCAGGATGTGAACCTCATCTTCAACAACGAGCTTATCAGTGGTGCTGCCCAGAAAGAGAACGAGGCAGTAAAACGTGCTGATGGTCTGGGTTACGAAGGTAAAACAGGCACGGAGATGGGCCACGTCGCCATCCGCGATATCCACCAGTTCACCGGCGATATCACCGTGAAGGATATGACTGCACTGCAGGTCAACCAGACCAACACCGCAGCGAATGCTGAGAAGGCTGATATAGAGGTAACAGTATCGGGTAAGAACGGCGCCCTGCAGTTTGTGGATGGCGTGACGGACCAGTACATCAACCAGGTGAATCTGGAGCAGGGCGGCCATGTCCTCTTCGGTGGTGAACTGCAGGAATCCCGCACCGGGTGGAAGTCGCTCGACCAGACCCAGGTGGAGGTCGACATCGCCCACCGCGAAGGAAAGCCCGCCGGTTCCATCAATAACCTGGATCTGGTGAAACATACCAGCAATAAGAGTATCAGCATCGGCGGAACGGCTGCCACCCCCGCTGTGGCGGCCAATGTTCACATCACTTCCCGTAAAACGGCTGAGGCATACAACGCCCTGAAGCTGCTGGATACCCATCTGCAGGGCAGTATTGTGGAGCTGCACGAAGCCTGCCGGCTGGATATTGCGGATGCAGTGGTGGTAGACAGGGAATCTGTCGTGCGGGCCTCTGTGGCAGATGGCGGGATTGATACCTCCGCCATTGCCGTCAACCCGGAGATGCTGCAGGCTAATCTCAATGTACCGGATGTATCTGAACTGGGTAACAAGGTGAGCACCTCGGTCGGTACGGTGGTGCAGATGACCTTCACCGGGCATTCTCATCAATCCTATACGGTAGGGTCGGAAGAAATCCTGGTGGTGCAGGCAGACCAGCTCCAGGGAGTAGATGTGACGGGCGACGGCCTCACCCTCCAGATTCATGATGATACCTGGTATACCTGGGTGACTCCCGGTACGCGCTACATGGCGGTGCAGATGGGCGGCGGCAGCGGCCAGTTCCATTACGAGGTGGATAACACCACGGCGAGTGCCAGCTTTGGCAGCCTCATCGGCTCCCAGTTTGTCCTGCAGGATAAGGATGGCAACACGCATGAGCACTTATACTGGGTGACCAGTACCGAGGTGAGCGAAGCTACCGGAACGGAAGTATCTCCGTACCTGCTTTACTTTGCCGTGAACATTCCCGAGCCCGCTACCACCACCCTCAGCCTGCTGGCTCTTGCCAGCCTTTGTGCCCGCCGCCGCAGGAAATAAGGCTTGACTTGCCGGGTGGGCAGACATACCATGCAGGTGGTATGATGAGGTTCCCGCAACTTTGTGCCCTGTGTACACTGCCGGCTTTACTGGTCGGGTGTGCACAGGTGGATACGCTGCAACACCGGCCGGAAAAAGCATGGGAATATACAGAGGTGGCCTGCATGGCCCCTGATAAATCATACCCGTTCCCCTGCGGTAAAGGTGAGTTGCGAGTGCTGGAGCTCCCGGAGAGTGAATATTCTAAATGCCTTACGTTTTCAGATGCCTCGGGAAACAAGGTGCCGTTAATGGAAGGTGAACGCACGTTCGGCTATGCTGCGTGCTGCCATGAACCGCAGTATATAGTACTGTTCGATAACTATGCCAGCAGGCAGAATCGGGTGCATGTGTATCGCATAAAAGATAAACAGCCTGTTCTTTACTACGACGGAACAAGAGAAATGGAGAACTCGATTGCGCGCAATTCCTGGCGGGTGGCTTCTTGGTTTGAATCGGGTATTCTGCTGGAGCAACAGGCAGAATCTTCCGCTCCGTGCTATCATTTCCTTCCGGTAAAAAAATAATTTTTTAACTCTAACTCGCACGAAATATCGGGGCTTAGAGCGAAAGTGCAAAAATACTGCACAAAAAATCTCAAAAATACGCTTGACGCGAAAAAGAGTTTCTGGTAAACTCCGCCCACGCCCTGCTACAGGGCAGCTCGAAAGAGTAAGCGGTTCGCCGCTTCACTCCACCGGGCGAGGCAATTTTCCAAGTGTGACTTTCCGAGGCGCTGAGGGCAGCTGAAAAGTAGCTCACTGGCTAACAACCTGCCAGGCGGGGCGCCGGAGAGGATAAAGAGAGGGAAGGAAAAGGTCGTGACGCGTGCCGTGGCCAACGCCGGGATGAAATCCTTCGGGATTTCGGAGCGGGGTAACACGGCACTGTCAGAATTGGAATGAGCTAATAAAAAAGCCAATTCTGATGGTCCAGCAATTTCTTAAATTAATATTATGGAGAGTTTGATTCTGGCTCAGAACGAACGCTGGCGGCGTGGATAAGACATGCAAGTCGCACGGAGTGCCTTC
>JAFZGH010000276.1 GCA_017555465.1 Akkermansia sp.
AGGTGCGGAGGCGCAAAGCCGCCGCGCGGAGCGCCGATGGGGGTAAAGGCATTAAAACTCCTTGATGTAGGCTTTTTGTTTACGCCTGGCATGAATGATTCTCTGCCTGCAGCCTTTTGCTAATTGAGGCGTAAAGGTTTCAGCCTCCTCATCTATGACGCCTAGCAGGTGTTCGCAAAACCATGCTTCATACCATCTCTTGCCTACACTTTTAAGTCCTATTCTTTCTCCTCTCAGTGCCTCCGAGAGGAAGTAATCCATGCTGTGCCATTTCAGGTCGCCATGCTTGTCTATCTTTCTTGTTGGCATATTACCATAGTCATAGTCCACAAGGCTGCTTGTATAAACCCGGGGACTTTTTCGGTAATGTAGGGCTGGAGTGTCCCCGTTCAAAGCCTGATGCGGTCGTATGGTATTAAACTCATGCACCCATTCATCCATCTCTGTTTGAGTATCTGCCCTTTCTGCCTGCAATTCGCTTTTCATATCCTTGTGCATCCGCTCATGGGCTCCATTATCCTGGGGACACCCTACACGTCCGCGATTAGGTTCTATGCCCAACCTGATCCACCATGCGGACAGCTTGCTTAACCCAAGCAATGCCTGAGTACATGCAAAAGGCGAGCCATTATCACTTCGTATTGATTTTGGTAATCCGTAACGCTCGAATACCTTTATCATGGCTTGCCGTACGCTCTCTTCCTTTGAGTCAGGAAGGAGTGTTACCCCTAGGATGAAACGACTCTTTGCGTCCCGTATTGTCAATGGGTAACACTTTCTTTCCCCATCCTTTGACCTCCACCAGCCCTTAAAATCGATTGTCCACTCATCATTAACCTGCAGGTCAGGCCCCCCTTCTTGAACGAGACGCAAATTATCAAGTCTGGGTATGCGCTTGCGACGCAGGTTGATAAGGCCCGCCTGCTTTAATACTCGATGAATGGTCGTGCGTCCGGGCAGCGGAGAAAAGTGTTCTCTTTTCAAAATGGCACGTATCTTATCTGCTCCCCAATGTTTGTGTGCGACACGGATGCTGACTATGCGTAACAGCACCTTCTCAGATAGCTTAGTTGGTTGATTCACAGGCCTCCGGCTTTGATCTGCCAACCCTGAATCTCCATCTTTTTCATATCTTCTGAGCCATTTGTATCCTGTTTTTCGACTGATGTTGTATGACCTGCACGCTTCAGCCATGGACATCTCCGGCTGACTTACAAGCTTTATGAATTCGCTTCTCATTTGATTACTGCTTTTGGTATTCCATGGCATAATGAGATTATGCCACATGTCTATCCAAAAGTGTAACCTATGTCCTGGAACTTGTGTTACCTATGTGGTGGTACTTTTCTGTAACCCCTGTCCTGGTCGCGCGCCAATCTTGGCCAGATTGGTGATAAGCGCATCGATTTGTTCCGCATGGGCGCGTGTGCAGGTGGCGGACAGCTCGGCTTGCGGCTGGAGCAGGTAATCCATGAGGGCGTTCATCGCTGCATCAAGGAGATGCTCCCAGTACCCCTGCGGGAGTTGTTCATAGTAATTCGGCAGGGGGAGTTTGGCTTGTTCGTTGTAGCAATTCTTCACGCTGAGCTGCCATGCCAGCTCGCGCTCCACCCCCTTGTTCACCAAATCGTCAGCAGTGGCGGTCATGGCTTCGAAATACGGCGATGCGATGTCCAAGGCGCACAGGAATGAAAACCCCGCCTGTGCCTCGGTGCTGAAGGCGCAGCCCGCTGAATCGATGCGGAAGAACAACCGTACCTCTGCCGAGGCAAGATAGGGCGTGCGCTCCGCCAGTGCAAACAAGGCATCGCTCACCGTCCGATTGAAAACCTGCTCCACATCATACTCAAAGCGGATAAAACCAAACGGATCATCGAACCAAATATTGTCCTGAAAAGAAAGGGTGTGTTGGGGCATGCCGAGAGTTTAGCCTGGGTCGGACGGATATGCAAGGTTTAATTGTTTATTATAGTCTACAGTTGGCGAAATTTTCTGGAGCCAAATTTCCCACTTCTATATAATGAACAAATGATGTTGGATGACGATGTCTTGAAAAGGATTGGTAGTGCAATCAAGGCATTACGAATGGAAAAAGGCCTTTCTCAGCAAGCGCTGAGTGAGTCGTGCCAGGTCGATAGAGGATTTATCTCTTCGGTGGAGCGAGGAGTTCGCAATATTTCGGTGGTTACTCTGTGCATGATTGTGAATCAGCTTGGAATGGATTTTGTTTCCTTCGCTAAGTGGATGGACTCCTCCAAGTAATAGATTTTGCGGTAGCTTATGATTACTCGCGCCTTTTTCGATTCTCCGATAGACGCATTTTTGCGGATGCCTACGGATGCGATTCTCGGACAAATTGTAGACCGTGATTACCATTACGACCAGAATATCAACCAACGCAATACTTGGAAAACCGAGATTGAGATATTAAAAAGGCAGCTTGCTGGCGTAGAAGAAGGGCGCATACTCTTCGAGTACTCCGTTCCTCGTATGGGGAAGCGGGTGGATGTTGTTATCTTATTCCGAAATATCGTTTATCTGCTCGAGTTCAAATGCCGAGATGATGAATACAAAAGGTCGGCATATAATCAGGTATATGATTATGTTTTAGACTTGAAGAGCTTTCATATGGAGAGCCATGATAAGCTGTTGGCTTGTATTATGGTTTCTGATGAGGCTGAGACGCAGGAGTTATGCATTGTTGAGCATGAGAGAATCATTGAGCCGATTAAGTGCAATGCAGAGAATATACGTGCGGCAGTTGATGCAGTGGCGGCACGGTATGAAGAGCCTGAACTCGATTATCTGGCATGGGTGAATTCCGTGTATAAGCCGACACCTTCTATTGTGGAGGCGGCGCAGGCTTTGTACCATGGCCACAATGTTGAGGAAATTTCTCGCAATGATGCAGAGTCAACGAACTTGGGGGTGACAACTGTTGCTATCGAAAAGATTATCGAGGACAGCAAAAAGAACGGCCGCAAGTCTATATGCTTTGTCACAGGTGTTCCCGGTGCTGGTAAGACATTAGTGGGGCTGAACTTGGCAATCAATTATTCAAATGCGGAAGAAGGCGAGCACGCCGTATTTCTTTCAGGCAATCAGCCATTGGTAACGGTTTTGCAACACGCGTTGGCTAGAGATAAGGTATCGAGAGCAAAGGAGATGGGCGAGAAGTTTACTAAAACACAAGCTTTACGTGAAACCGGTGCATTTATCCAGATTATTCATGCCTACCGAGATGATTGCCTCGTGAGTGCTAAGCCGCCCGCTGAGCGCGTGGCCATTTTCGATGAGGCGCAGAGAGCGTGGACGAAGGATTGCATTCAGGACTTTATGAAAAGGAAGAAGGGTGTAGCTGATTTCGATTATAGCGAGCCTGAATTCTTGATTAGCACCATGGATCGCCACCATGATTGGGCTGTGATTGTTTGTTTAATTGGCGGTGGTCAGGAAATCAATCGTGGAGAAGCGGGCTTACCCGAGTGGTTTGATTCGCTTCGCCGTTCATTCGCGGATTGGGATGTGTATGTGGCACCGCAATTACATGATGATGAGTATCGCTATGGGCGAGACTGGAATGAAATGGTTCAGGGGCTGCGGGTGCGTGAGCTTTCGGAACTGCATCTCTCGGTCTCGATGCGTTCCTATCGAACTCCCGCCGTGGCCGGATTTGTGAAGGCTTTTCTCGACCGTGATATGGTAACGGCGAAGACTTTATACGATAGCATTAAGGAAAAATATCCCATTGCTGTAACGCGTGATTTGAATGCAGCGAAATCCTGGATACGATCGCGCTGCAAAGGGACCCGCCGATACGGTGTGTTGGCGAGCAGTGGTGCTTTGCGTTTGAAGCCGGAGGGGATATTTGTTAAGAGCGACAAGCAAGTTGAGAATTGGTTCTTGAACGATGCGGATGATGTCCGGTCGAGCTATGCTTGTGAAGATGTCGCTACGGAGTTCGAGGTGCAAGGCCTAGAGTTGGATTATACCATCGTGGCATGGGATGCCGACTTGCGCCTTGTGGGTAATCAGTGGTCTTATAATGCCTTCAAAGGCGATAAGTGGCAGCGTGTGAATGATGGACAGAAACGCCGCTACCTCAAAAATGCCTACCGCGTTCTCTTAACCCGAGCCCGTGAGGGCATGATTATCTTCGTCCCCAAAGGATGCGAAGATGATATTACCCGCCCGCCAAGTTTCTACAACGAACTAGCCGAATCACTCTGCTCCCTTGGCGTGGAGATGGTTTAAGGAGTATGCATTTGTCGTCAATTTTGTAAGGTGTAAGTAGATAAAAACGGGTCGCGTTATTATTGTGTATGAGCGCCAAGGGGGGCGATACTTTGATTGAGTTGTATATTATGGATGAGATAGAGTCTAAGTATAGGCAGGTGAGAAATATTCGTTTTCTAACGAATGATTTTGGTAAAGGTGAATTTGTTTTGGTTGCAGGTCGACAGGAACGTGGCGAAAATAGCAATTGGTTTTATTCTGCTTTAATCCCGTTGGATGATGTTGATGAGCATCAAACTGATATGTCCTGGCTCAATTGGGAGGGGGATAGACCTGCCCTTTTAGAACACGGATACGGGGAGCATAAAAGATACACGTATGAAAGATTTGGCTACCATTTGGATGATTATGAATGTTTCGCATATAAGCGAATGTTCATCAGAGATGCGGATGTATACTATGAGTTAAATCAGGAGTTTGTTTTGTTTTTTAACTTGTATTATGATGAGTTGAAAAAGCAATATGTCAGGAAATTAAATAGCGGGGAAGATGAAGTAGTCGCTATATTCGATGACAATGACAGGAGATTAGGAGTAAAGATAAAATTAAGTTATTTGGTTAGATATGCAGCTGCTAAACAGATGGCGGTGATGCTGGTTTCTAACATGAGATGTGTTCAACCATATAGAAAGGAGGTGGAAGATCTTGAAGAGATAAAGTCATTTGAGATAGTCGACGATAGTTTGCGTTATTTACATTTGGCTAGGGTGAATAAAAGTTATGGCTATGTTTACAGTGAAATTAGGGCGAAAAAGATTATCATGCCGCCTCCTATCGAACAGGCAATACTTGATTTTTCAGAGAAGAATTATGGTGAGTTTATCGTGAATGTGGATGGTATGGGGAATCCTGTATATCATACATGCAACCCCAAAAAACTGAAAGGTGTGGCAGAGAAAGCAAAGTCCGTTATGCCGGATTACGAGACCGTGGTTTACTTTAAAAAGGATGTTTTAGATAAATACTACAGAAAGCCGGATATATTCGTGATCCACCGTGGCGGCTTGTCGTGCGGTGATTTGTGGGGCTTGAAGATCTGGCCTTACGGTAAGCAGCATTATGCTGCTTACCTGGAAGAAATAGGAAAATATCTGCCTCAAGCAGAACATTCGCATTGGATGCGACATAATGTGTTGCGCCCATCGGATGAACTTGGCGCGCATGGAGATGAAACGTTGGCCTTCGATTTTATTGAATATTATAGGGAAGTGAAGAGCACATGGATGAAGCATTGTGGTTGGAGCCCTTTCTGTGACCTTGTCAGGCAGGATGAGACAAAAATTAATACCATACGAATCCCGATGCCTGATGATGAGGTTTCCTTTAATGAAGTCCTATTAACTATTACTTTGCTGCTGGTAGATTACTTGAATGAAAATGAAATTAAGAAACATATTATGAGGTATCCCGAGCATGAGGAAATTAGAGGCATAAACAAATTAAAACTTCTTATGGAGGAAAAATGCCCGGGAGAGTTTGGTGAACATATAAAGTTTTTGCATTCCTTGTATAAGTTGCGTTCGAAATATACTGCCCACAGAAAGTCTAGCAATATTTCGAACGAGGAACGGGATTTTGGTGTGGGGGCAGGTGGTTATGAGAACGCGACAATTTGTATATTGAAGAATGCAGTCTATTTTCTGCTATCCTTGTTAACTGCAAGGTATAGATTTGCTTCTGTCAGATAATGTGCAACGGAAATATCTCGTTTTTTTGTTGCGTCTATATATATCTTATATGCGAGTAGTTATCGGATGCAAGGCCAATAAATAGGGAGAGCGATGTCTGATGAGTCATTCTTTCATGGGGGTGTATACCTCTTTCGCGGGATCGTCCCATAATTCAGAATACAAAAATCCCCCGGTGCCGACCGGCACCGGGGATTGGCATAAGTTCCAAACTTATTTTGGGCAAGTTTGCTCTGGATAGCGCGGTCCTTTACTTATCCGCGAGCGCGGCCTGGGCGGCGGCGATGCGGGCGGTGGGCACGCGGTAGGGCGAGCAGGAGACGTAGGTGAGGCCGATCTTGTGGCAGAACTTGACGGAGGCGGGGTCGCCGCCGTGTTCGCCGCAGATGCCCATCTTCATGCCGGGGCGGGTGCTGCGACCCAGTTTCTCGGCCATCTGCATGAGCTTGCCTACGCCGTCCTGGTCGATGCTGGCGAAGACGTTGGTCTTGACGATTTCCAGGTCGCGGTAGTGGGGCAGGAAGGAGCCGGAGTCGTCGCGGCTCATGCCGAGGCCGGTCTGGGTGAGGTCGTTGGTGCCGAAGGAGAAGAATTCGGCGGTTTCGGCAATTTCATCTGCCGTGACGCAGGCGCGGGGAATCTCAATCATGGTGCCGACCTTGTAGGAGATACTGCGGCCCTTTTCGGCGAAAACCTCGGCGGCTACGCGGTCGATGATTTCCTTCTGCAGGTCGAGTTCGCGCTTGAAGGCGACGAGCGGTACCATGATTTCCGGCTTGACTTCGATGCCTTCTTCCTCCTGCACCTCGATGGCGGCCTCGATGATGGCACGGGTCTGCATCTCGGTGATTTCGGGGTAGTCGATGCCGAGGCGGCAGCCGCGGTGGCCGAGCATGGGGTTGAATTCATGCAGTTCCTGCACGCGGCGCATGATGATTTCGACCGGCATGCCGAATTTCTGGGCCAGGGTGAGCTGCTGCTCCTTGGTGTGGGGCAGGAATTCGTGCAGGGGCGGGTCGAGCAGGCGGATGGTGGCGGGCAGGCCCTTGAGGGCGGAGAAGATGCCCTTGAAGTCGCTCTTCTGGAAGGGCAGGAGCTGGGCCACGGCCTTCTTGCGGTCATCCACGCGGTCGGAGAGAATCATGCGGCGCATGAAGTCGATGCGGTTGCCGGAGAAGAACATGTGTTCGGTGCGGCAGAGGCCGATGCCCTGGGCGCCGAAGGCAAGGGCTGCGGCGGCCTGGTCGGGGGAGTCGGCATTGGTGCGCACTCCCAGTCTGGTGGCCTTGGCGCACCAGTCCATGACGCGCTGGAAGTCGCGGTAGGTCTGGCTCTGCTCCGGCTGCATGGTCTTGCGGATGAGTACCTGGATGATTTCGGAGGGGGCGGTGGCCAGTTCACCGGCGTAGACGAGGCCGGCGGTGCCGTCCAGCGAGAGGTAGTCGCCTTCCTTGTAGGTCTTGCCGGCGATTTCGATGGTGCGGTTGTTGTAGTCGATGGTCATTTCGCTCACGCCGCAGACGCAGACCTTGCCCATCTGGCGGGCAACGAGGGCGGCGTGGCTGGAGAGACCACCGCGGGCGGTGAGGATGCCCTCTGCCGCAATCATGCCGCGCAGGTCTTCCGGGCTGGTTTCCAGACGCACCAGCAGCACCTTTTCACCGCGGTCCGTGGCTTCCACGCAGCGGGCGGCGTTCAGGTAGATGCGGCCGGAGGCGGCGCCGGGGCCGGCGTTGAGTCCCTTGGCAATCGGCTTCACCTTGCGCACGGCGGCATCGTCGAAGATGGGGGCGAGCACCTGGTCCACCTGGTCGGCGGGAATGCGGCTCACGGCGGTCTGCCAGTCGATGAGGCCTTCCTTCTCCATATCGCAGGCGATGCGGAAGGCGGCGATGCCGGTGCGCTTGCCGTTGCGGGTCTGGAGCATGTAGACCTTGCGGTCCTGGATGGTGAACTCGAAGTCCTGCATGTCGCGGAAGTGGTTTTCGAGAGTCTTGCGGATGGCGCAGAGTTCCTGGTAGGCGCTGGGCATGACCTCGGCCAGGCGGGCTACGGGGTCGGGGGTGCGGACACCGGCCACCACGTCTTCGCCCTGGGCATTCATGAGGAATTCACCGTAGAATTCGTTGGTGCCGGCGGCGGGGTTGCGGGTGAAGGCCACACCGGAGCCGGATTCATCGCTGGTGTTGCCGAATACCATGCACTGCACGTTCACGGCGGTGCCCCATTCGCTGGGGATGCCGTACTTCTGGCGGTAGGTGATGGCGCGTTCGTTGTTCCAGGAGCCGAACACGGCGCCGATGGCGCCCTGCAGCTGGTCCCACGGGCTGGTGGGGAACATCTCGCCCGTGCGCTTGAGCACCAGGGTCTTGAAGCGGCTCACCAGTTCCTGGTTATCCTCGGCGGTCAGCTCAGAGTCGGAGATGTCCTTGCCGTAGCGTTCTTCCTTCAGCGCGTGGATGACGCTTTCGAAGGGTTCCATGTCTTCGTTCTCGTTCTTCTGCACGCCCATGACCACATCGCCGTACATCTGCACGAAGCGGCGGTAGCAGTCCCATGCAAAGCGGGGGTTGCTGGTGGCCTTGGCCATGGAGGCCACGGTCTCATCATTCAGGCCGAGGTTCAGGATGGTATCCATCATGCCCGGCATGGATTCACGCGCGCCGGAACGCACGGAGACGAGCAGGGGCATTTCCTCCGTGTCGCCGAACTTGCGGCCGACGTGGGCCTCCATCTTCGCGATGCCTTCTTTCACGCAGGCATCGAGTTCTGCCGGGTAGGTGCGGCCGTTGTCGTAGTAGTAGGTGCAGACCTCAGTGGTGATGGTGAACCCGGGAGGCACGGGGAGGCCGATGCGTGCCATTTCTGCCAGGTTGGCGCCCTTGCCACCCAGCAGGGGCTTCATGCTGCCGTCGCCATCGGCGGTTCCGCCGCCGAAATGATAGACTATTTTGTTCATATGCGTCAATTAGTTTAGGGAAAAAGGAATATAAGGCAAGTATCATACGCCCTGGGTGAGCTGGTGTCAAGAATACACGAGAGGATGACGCGGATGATTGATAACGCGGTTGCGCGCGCGTGAAAAAAGTTATTACTTTGCGCTTGACCGTATGGCCGGGATGTGGTAGCGTGCCCTTCAGCGGACACCGACGCCGCGAGAACGTATATTTCACCACTATGTCTACAGAACTTCCCCCTCCGTCTGAATATCGTGGCCTTGGCGGTCGCATTACTGTTGTGGTTTCCCGCTACAATGAGAAGTATACTGATGCCCTTCTGGAGAATTGCGTGTCGGAGATTCAGGAGACGTCTCCGGGTGTGAATATCACTGTGGTTCGTGTTCCCGGCGCATTTGAAGTGCCGATGATGGTGAAACGCTCTATTGTAAAGGCTCGCGTGGGTGAAACGCCGGATGCCGTCATTGCCATGGGGGTGATTCTTCGCGGAAGTACGGCACATGCAGACCTCATTGGCAGCGCCATCACCAATCAGCTCATGAATATCACCTGCGAGACCCTGGTGCCGGTGGTTCATGAAGTGCTTCTGCTGGATAACGAAGAACAGGCTTTCGCCCGCTGCGTTGCCAGTACACTCAATCGCGGACGGGAAGCTGCACGCGCTGCTTTGTCCATGATGAATGTCATTCATTCCGCAGCAGATCGTCGCATCGGATTTATCAAATAACTCCATCTCTTGATTTGATATGAATATTTCTCTCAGCAAAGTTCGCCAGAGTACCCTGGGGTATCTGTATGCCTACCTTTCCAACGGTCAGCAGCCGGTTGATGAGGAGTTGTTCTGGAGCATTGCTCTGGAAAAAGAACGCGACCATCTGCGCATGTCGCAGGCGAAAAATCTGCTGCACGCTGGTCGTGACCACGCTGATTCCGCCCGCTTGCTTGCTGAACGCGTAGAGCAGGTGGAAAACCACATGCATGCAGACATGACGGCTGCCGCCTTACGAGAGGAAATTGCCCGCTATACCCAGCAGTCTGCTCAATTTGATGCCGCCATCAAGGCCTTGCGTTACTGCATGTCCGATAAACGCCGGGATACAACAGACCAGCTGGCACTCTGCGTGGGGGATGTGCTGCGCCTGGCCGTTGTTGTGGAGGCTCTGGGGCGTGAACTTCTGCCTCTTTTTGCCGATTTCCCTGCATACCGCCAGCAGTTGGACAGCCTGGCGGCCGTAATGAACCGCAGAGCTCGCATGTTCCAGTCCTGCGCTGCATTGGCTGCTCCTGAAAAACTGGCTGATTCCAAGGAACACATGGGGCTGGCGCGCCAGGCTCGTGATATGCAGGAAATTCGCCCGGCAGTGGAAGCACTTGCCCGTGAAGTGATTGCCCGTATCCCTTTGTTGGAGCCCCGCGTGGAAGCGTTGCTTACCAATTATTCCATTGACCGTCTGGATATGGTTGATAAGGCGATTCTTTTCCTGGCCCTGTATGAGTTGGAAGAGAAGGGGCTTGATACGCCGATTGTTGTTTCCGAGGCTACCGCTCTTGCTCATGAATATTCCGGCAGCAAGAGTGCGCCCTTCATTCACGGTGTGATTGCGGCTGCTGCTAAGAAATAATTTTCCATGGCTCATTTTTTTACACGTCTGATTGATAAGTTCCTCGGTGAACCGGAGATTGATTGGGATGAGCTGGAGGCTGATCTCATTTCCTCCGATATCGGCGCGAAACGCGTTATCCCGCTTATTGAGGAACTGCAGGAGCAGGATTCCCAGGATGCCTGTGATATTGCAGACTACATCAAGGCGCAGTTGCGCGCTGCTTTTCCGGCGGAGCTGCCCCAGCTTCCCGTCTCGGAGGCCGGGAAACCCGTCGTTATCATGATGGTGGGTGTGAATGGTGCCGGCAAGACCACCACCAGTGCCAAGCTGGCGCATTTGCTGCAGAAGCAGGGGCACTCGGTGCTGCTGGCTGCGGCTGATACGTTCCGCGCCGCCGCTGTGGAGCAGCTCGAAAGCTGGGCCTCCCGCCTGCAGATTCCGCTTTACAAGGGGCGCGAGAATCAGGACCCGGCTTCTGTGTGCTACGAGGCGCACAGCCGCGCCATTGCCACGGGGGCGCAGTACCTTATCTGTGACACGGCGGGGCGTCTGCACACGCGTCACAACCTCATGGAAGAGCTTTCCAAGATCCGCCGTTCCATTGCCAAGCAGGATGCCGCTGCCCCGCAGGCCTGTTTCCTCGTGGTCGATGCCACCACCGGTGGCAATGCGCTCATGCAGGCGCGCGAGTTCCACAAAGCCACGCCGCTCACCGCCGTGGTGGTCACCAAGATGGATGGCTCCGGCAAGGGTGGTGTAGCTGTGGCTATTCAGGATGAGCTGGGGATTTCTCCCGTATTCCTGGGTATTGGAGAGGGGAAGGATGACCTCATCCCCTTCAAGGTGGATGAATACGTGAACACTCTCCTGTAATATAACGCGCATGGATTGTCTGCTCGAATACTCCCGCGAGGCGCTGGTTGAGCTGCTGGCCGGCATGGGGCACAAGCCCTTCCGCGCTACCCAGCTGCAGGAGTGGATCTGGAAACACCGGGCCGCTTCGTTTGAGCAGATGACCAACCTGCCGCCGGCGCTGCGTGCAGAGCTGGCCGCGCGTTTCTCCTTGCGCCCGCTGCAGGTGGTGGAGGTGAATGAGAGTACCACGGGCACCACGCGCAAGTTCCTTTCCCGCATGCAGGACGGCCACCTGGTCGAATCCGTCATCATTCCTGCGGCAGTGGGGCAGGGTGGGGCGCATAGCTCCCGCATCACGCTCTGCGTGTCTTCCCAGGTGGGCTGTGCCTTCGGGTGCCGTTTCTGCGCCAGTGGCCTGCTGGGATTCACCCGCAACCTCACCGCGTCTGAAATCCTGGGCCAGATTCTGGCTGCAGAGGAAATTGCCGGTGAACGCGTGGATAACTTGGTATTCATGGGTATGGGCGAGCCACTGGCAAATATGGATAATCTGCTGGCAGCGCTCGCCATCATCCTTGACCCGCATGGCTTGAATATCGGGGCTCGCCACATCACTATCTCCACCTCTGGCAATGTGCCGGGACTGCGCCGGCTGGCGGCCTTCGGTAAACCGCTGCGCCTGGCGGTCTCCCTGCATGGCGCGAGCGATGATGTGCGTGCGCAGGTGATGCCGGTAAACCGCAAGTGGCCGCTGGGCGAGTTGCTGCCCGCACTCAAGGAATGGAACCGCACCGGCAAGCACATGATTACGCTGGAGTATATTCTGATTCAGGATGTTAACGCCATGCTGCCGGAGGCGCGCAAGCTGGCTCGCATTGCCCGCGAGCTGAATGCCAAGGTGAACCTTATTCCCTACAATACCGTGGAGGGACTTCCCTGGGTGCGGCCGTCGGAGGCGGACTGTAAGGCCTTCTGCCGTGCGCTTGTGGCAGAGAAGATTCCTGTCACCATGCGTTACGAAAAGGGACATGATATCAACGCAGCCTGTGGTCAGTTACGCCTGCGCCGCACGGCACCGGATGCCGGGGCATAAAAAGCCCTTGACGAATGGTGCCTCTGCGTGTATAGTTCGCGCGTGAGCTCCAAGAATGTACCATTGCTGACCCTGCCGACCACGGATTACGAGCGGATGCTTGATATGAGCAACCAGCATCTTATCAGTGTGCTGCGCAGTGCTGTGCTTGCACCAGAGCGCATAGGTCGCTTCTCGCCCCGCCCGCCTGAAGAACATGATGCCTACACTGTGCATCACCGTCCCGGCTGCATTGATATACATCTCCACGCCGGCGGAGTAGATGTGTTCTGCTGCAAATTTGTTCCAGCTCCGGAATACTGATGCGCCGTATCATTTCCTCCAGTGCCGTATGTGTTCTGCTGGCTTTTACTAGCTGCCAGCAATGTCGCTGGTGTCCGGTGGAACGTGAACTTATCTCCGGCAATCGTGCCGTTGTGGAACCATACGAGGTGGAGTTTCGCCCCATGTTGCCTGATACCCCGGGCACCCGCGTGGTCGGACGCTTTCTGTTACAGCCCGATTCCGCGGCTGATCTCAGTAATGAATATTGCCTTCAGGAGGTAAGACGCCGTGCTGCTGCCATGGGGGGCAATATCGTCGTTTATCTCTACCCCGGCGTGGATTATGCAGCCGTGGCATACACGCCGGAGCTGCACCAGGAGAATCTGCATGCCAATGATGATGTTCCTGTTTCTGACGAATAACAGAACCAGATGAAAAGCTTGTAACATAATTGTAACATTGGCCGGCAAATTTGTGCTCGCTTTCACTCCGTGCTTATGCTAAAAAATACTCAGCAGAAAACCCCTGTCTGACGATTTATGGCATTACACATCCAAATGAGTGAAGAAGCCGAGAAGGAGTACAAACGCGTGAAAGTGCGCGGCATGCTCTCTTCTTTCGGTGCGGCAGCAGGCCTTTCCCTGGCCTTCGCTTTAACGCTGACGTTTACGGTGATTTACTTCGCCACTGATCCGCCTGCCGAATTCCTGGCATACGTTCCCCCGGCAGAAGATGCTCCTCCCCGCAACCAGCCCACTACGCCCAAGCTCAGTTCCAAGGCTGCAACCCCCTCCAGCACTGTGGCTCCTTCGGTGATTGTTTCCACCGGTGCGGCTCCTGTGGCTATGGCTCAGCTCGATATCGACATGGACGATAGCGCTGATGATGGCCTTTCTCTCGAAGTTGGTATCGGCCTGGATACCGGTCTGGGTGATGATCTGGGTGATGCTGGTGGCGGTATGGGGTCGTCTCAGCCCGCTGGCTCTGCTCTGGAAGGTACCTTGTATGACCTGAAGCAGTCCAAGGGTGGCGCTCCTACCAAGGTTGCTCCTGGCGGTAAGGTGGATAAGAACGAGCTCTACGGTACTGTAGCCGGGTATCTTAAGACTTGGAGTCAGAGCGCTCTTGGCCGCTTCTACAAATCTCCGGCCAAACTCTATGCGTCCAACTTCTTTGTTCCCATGGCTAATGCCTCCCTGGCTCCTGATGCATTCCAGTGCGCCCAGAAGGTAAAGCCTGCGGCATGGCTGGTTGTGTATCGTGGTAAGGTTAAGTCTCCTGTCACGGGTACCATACGTTTCGTCGGTCTGGGTGACGACTACATTGGTGTGCGTTTTGGTGGCAAGGTTGTTCTGGAAGGTGGCTATCGTCTGCCGAGCGCCTATGTCAAGGGGGATTTGAGCAAGGTGCACATTTCCACTGGAGATCATGCCAAATATAAGGCCCGCATTAAGTCTGGTGAAGATAAGGCACACAGAGATTACGAATTCGTGCAATATCCCGGTATTCCTACCTGGAATGCAGAAATCGGCGGCTTGACCGTTGGTTCCAAGGTGAATGTCAAGGAAGGCGTCTCCTATCCCATCGAAATTGCCATTACGGAAGAAGGTGGTAAGTTTGGTTACGTCCTCATGTGGGAAAATGTAACGGGCAATCCTGTCGTGAAGAATGGCAAGGTAAGTGGCGATAAGAAATTCTACCTCTTCCGCACCAACTTCTCGGAACCCAACCGCGAAGATCTCAAGACGCTTATCGGTAAGCACTCCGGCGGTGGTGAGATGCAGTGGCCTGAGTTTGATAGCGACTCCCCCATCTGGGTGGCCGTGCCCTGATATAAACCATGAAATAATCCTTCAATACCCCTCGTCAGTATGCTGGCGGGGGGTAATGCGTTTCCGGGTATGAAAAAAATGCTGCATTTGTTTTTTCTGATGCTCCTGATGTTTGACTCTTCCCGTGCCGGGGATTTGCTATCATGGGAAGTGGATTTGGAGGAGCGTCCGGAGGGAGAAGTGTGTTTTCTGAGTGGAACTTTGTTTGACTTAAAGAAAACGAAAGGAGCAGGCCCTTCGGATATCATGCGGAACGGACAGGTGGACTCGCAGGCATTTCAAGCCCGCCTGGCTTCTTATCTCAAAAAGTGGGAAACCCGGGAATTGGCGCGGTATTACAGGTGGCACGAAATGTTATACGCAGTGTATTTCTATATGCCGTTCACATGCGAAACGCTGACATCAAAAATGATTGTGCGCGAAGAACGCAGCACTCCGTCGGCCGTGGTTCTGCTTTATAGGGGCAAGGTAAAATCACCCGTATCCGGAACAATCCGTTTCTGCGGGGTAGGGGATGATTATCTGGGAGTGAACTTCGGCGGACAGACTGTTCTGGAAAGCCGGAATGGTTGTTATACAACAGGTAAAACTATCGAAGTAAAGGAAAACGAATATTATCAGTTGAATATTCTCATTGCTAATGAAAGTGGTGCCATTGGCTATGCGCTCTTGTGGGAGCCTGTGTTCCAGCCTGCGCTTCAGAAACCATACCTTTTCAGAACGGCTCTCGCTCTGCCGTTAAATGGCAGCCAGTCAAAACCCTCGCTCCCGGATTTTGAACCCGATTCACCCATCTGGTTTTCGAAGTATCGATAATGGAAAAATATTTTTCGGGTGTAACCGCTACGAAAATGTGCGGGTTAGAGCAGTTCGGTTAAAAAGATGTGCAAAAAAATGCAAAAATACGCTTGACGTTTCGTCTTTGTTCATGTATGCTTGCCGCCGCACCCCGTCACGGGGTAGCTCGAAAGAGAAAGCGGAACACCGCTCCTCTCCACCGGGCGAGGCAATTTTCCAAGTATGACTTTCCGAGGCGCCGAGGGCAGCAGAAATGCAGCTCACTGGCTTAACAACCTGCCAGGCGGGGCGCCGGAGAGGATAAAGAGAGGGAAGGAAAAGGTCGTGACGCGTGCCGTGGCCAACGCCGAGATGAGGTTC
>JAFZGH010000277.1 GCA_017555465.1 Akkermansia sp.
CATTTCGGTGAAGGTCTCGATGCTGTTCTGCGAGCGGGTGGAGCATTCGTTCAGGAACTCAATGTCCACCAGGGTAGCCCAGATGCTTTTCTTGTGGTCCCGGCTCCAGTCAATGGCGAATGAGGCAGTTGTGGCCGAGATGCCGCGTGGCGGTGTGTTGAGCACGCGCAGCAGATGCAGGTCTGCATCCGGATTATCCATCATCTGCAGGTAGCTGAGCAGGTCCTTTACCTCGCGGCGGTCAAAGAAGCTCTTGGTGCCCACCATGCGGTAGGGGATGTGGCGCTCGCGCATGGCCATTTCCAGCGCGCGGCTCTGCGCATTGGCGCGGAAGAGAATGGCAAAGGCTTCCCACGGCAGGTTCTGCCGGGCTCGGAACTGCTCGATTTCGTCGGCAATGAATTCGGCTTCTTCCTGGCTGCCGGGCATGGCCAGCAGCCGCACAGGGTATTCGCCTACTTTGTTGGTGCGCAGTGTCTTTTCGCGGCGGCCTGCATTGTTGCGGATGAGGATATTGGCGCAGTCGAGCACTTGTTTTGTGCAACGGTAGTTTTCCTCCAGTTTGATGACGGTGGGGTTGGGGAAGAAGCTTTCGAAGTCCAGGATGTTGGAAATCTGCGCACCGCGCCAGCCGTAGATGGACTGGTCATCATCGCCCACCACGCAGACATTGTGCTCCGGGCCGACAAGCTGGCGCAGCAGGCTCATTTGCAGCGAGTTGGTGTCCTGGAACTCATCCACTGTGATGTAGGTGAAGCGCTTGTTCCATTTCTCATGGACGGTGGGGTAACAGCGCAGCAGCCGCTCGGTCAGGATGAGCAGGTCATCGAAGTCCACAGCATTCTGCGCCTTGAGCTCGCGCATGTAGGCTTTTGATACCGCTGCAATGAGGGTGTCTTCAATCTGGTCCACTGTCAGACCGTTGTTGCGCACGCGCGACATCTCGGCCAGTACCTGTGCTGGCTCCAGTTTTTCGCGGCGGGCGCCGTATTCCATAATCAGGCGTTTGAGCAGGCCGCTCTGGTCGCTGCCGGTGTAGATGGAAAAGTTTTCCTTGTAGCCCAGCTTGCCGATATCCTGGCGCAGAATGCGCACGCAGAGGGAATGGAAGGTGCACACGGTCATGGCGCGGGCGGCTTTGCGGTCCACGAGCCCGGCCACGCGGTCTGCCATTTCATTGGCCGCCTTGTTGGTGAAGGTGAGGGCCAGGATGCCGCGTGGATTCACGCCTTTTTCAATCATGTTGGCGATGCGGCAGGTGACGGTGCGGGTTTTACCGGTGCCGGCACCGGCAAGGATGAGCACCGGGCCGTTCAGGGTCTGGACGGCTTGTTTCTGGGCGGCGTTGAGGCTGTTGATATCGAATTTTTCGGCCATGGCAAAAGGGCGGCATGAGGGTAGCAGATTCTGCAGCCCCGTGCAAGATTATTTACGGCGGATTCGCCGGAAAGCAGAATTGACAAGGGGAAGTCCATATGCTATGCTTCCGCTATGAATTTACGAACTGCTATTTATACCTTGCTGAGCGGTGCGCTGATGCTTTCTTCCGTATCTGCCGCGGAAAGCAAGGAGGAACGCGATGCTCGCATGCAATGGTGGAGAGATGCCAAGTTCGGCATGTTTATCCA
>JAFZGH010000278.1 GCA_017555465.1 Akkermansia sp.
ATCCGTAAGTCAAGCATACAAATGGTTTTATTTCGAGAAAATTGTGATACACGGTGCATGATTCCGCATGGTAGTGTATTTTTGTTCTGAAAGCTGTTACTATTTCATCTCTAATAATTAATCAATATAACTTTACGGATTCCGAAGCCATAAACCATGACACTGACACAGCACACCGACAATCAAGCCGCGCTGGCGATTCTGAACGCCACTGGAATACCTGTACTGGAAGCCGCCATACTGGCAAAGGAAGCTTTAGCAGCCAACAGGGGCAGCATCAAGCGCGCCAGGCGATGCCTGGCGGCGGGCGCAGAGGCGCTACGGCAGCAGGAACGAACGGTGAGTTTTGAAAAGGCGGTGGAGGCAGCATTGGAAGCACGGAAGGACAGGCGCATCCGGACGGTGTATGATTTCCGTTATTTCACGCGGCGGTTCATGCTGCGCTGCAAGGGGTTAGCAAAACGGCGGGTGCGGAGCATCACGCCGCGGGAGTGCGCAGAATACATTGAAAAAGCTTTTGATACGCCCCGGCAGCGGCAAAAGGCGCGACTGATTCTCAGCGGGGTATTCGGCACGGCGGTGAAGCGCGGCTGGTGCGATGCGAACCCGGTAGCGCGGGTAGAAGCTCCGAGGGTAGTGGAGAAACCGGTGCCGATTCTGACACCGCGGGAGATTGAGCAGCTTACCACCACGGCAGAGGCCTACCAGGGCGGCAGCTGCGCTGCGGCGGTGGGGATGATGCTTTACGCGGGCATCCGCCCGCATGAGGTGGCACGGTTGACTTGGGCGCAGGTGGATTTGCGGGAACGGGCGATCTACATCCTGCCCCGGCACAGCAAGACCGGCGGCGCGCGGCGGGTGACGATTCACAGGCCGCTGATGCGGATACTGAGCCGGCACCAGCAGCCCGACACCGAAACAATATGCCCGCGCAACTGGCTGCACCACTGGCGGGAGCTGCGCCGCGCTGCGGGCTGGGATTCCCCTGCCCACCGCTGGCCGCAGGATGCGCTGCGGCATACCTTTGCGAGCTACCACCTGAGCCATTTCCGCAGCTATGCGGAGCTACAGCTGGAAATCGGGCACCGGGATGCCGCCCTGCTCCGCACACGCTATGTGGACCAGCGCGGGGTGACTGCCCCTGCCCGGTTCTGGGCAGCGTGAGCGAAATGAACACCCTGCAACGGCCTGTACGCCAGAGCAGAACACCTGGCGCGATGGACGGACAAAAAGAGCCGCAGCAGGAACGGCGACTCTCTTCGTCTGTAGGAATCACGGCGGGGTTAGTCGCCGCTCTTAAGCACATTGATGAAGGCTTCCTGCGGAATGCTCACCTTACCGATGGCTTTCATGCGCTTCTTACCTTCCTTCTGCTTTTCGAGCAGCTTGCGCTTACGGGTCACGTCACCGCCGTAACACTTGGCCGTCACGTTCTTACGCATGGGAGAAATGCTTTCGCGGGCAATAATCTTACCGCCGATGCAGGCCTGGATGGCCACGGTGAAGAGCTGGCGGGGAATCACATCCTTGAGTTTGGTTGCCAGTTCGCGGCCCACGGATTCCGCGCGGTCGCGGTGCACAATCATGGAGAAGGCATCCACCGGCTCACCGGCAATCATCATATCCATCTTTACCAGCTTGGCCGCCTGGTAGCCGTCGTACTCGTAGTCCATGGAACCGTAGCCGCGGGTAGCGCTCTTGAGTTTGTCGTTGAAGTCCACCAGGATTTCAGCCATGGGGATGCGGCAGGTGAGCATCACGCGGGTGTCATCAATCGTTTCGGTATGAGTCAGCTCGCCGCGTTTTTCCATGACGATGCTCATGATGGCGCCGATATACTCGCTGGGAATCATGATGAATACCTTGACGATGGGTTCGCGGATTTCATCGATTTCCTGCGGCTCGGGCAGGATGCTGGGGTTATCGACGTTGATTTCCTCACCGTCCGTCTTGCGCACTTCGTAAATCACGGAGGGGTAGGTGGAAATCACGTCCATGTTGAACTCGCGGCGCAGGCGTTCCTGGATGATTTCCATGTGCAGCAGGCCCAGGAAACCGCAGCGGAAACCGAAGCCCAGCGCCACAGAGCTTTCGCCCATGTAGGTGAAGGCGGCATCGTTAATCTGCAGCTTGGCCATGGCGGCCTTAAGCGCTTCGTAATCGCCGGAATCCACCGGGTAGATGCCGGAGAACACCATGGGGCGGATTTCCTTGAAACCGGGCAGAGGCTCGCTGCAAGGGTCAGCCAGGTTGGTATAGGTATCGCCAATCTTCACATCGGCCGCGCTCTTCATGTTGGCAATGATGTAGCCCACATCACCCGTGTGCAGTTCATCAGTAGCCTGCATCTTGGGCGTGAAGATACCGACTTCCTTCACTTCGTAGGTCTCATCGGTCGCAAAGAGTTTCACCTTCATGCCGCGGGCCACACGGCCACTCACCAGGCGCACATAGGACACCACGCCGCGGTAGGCATCGTATACGGAGTCGAACACGAGGGCGCGCAGGTGGTTATCGTCTTCCAGCACCTTGGGGGCAGGCACGCGGGTCACAATGGCTTCCAGCACGTCCTCGATGCCGATACCGGCTTTGGCCGAGCAGAGAATGGCCTCTTCCTTGGGAATGCAGACGATTTCCTCCAGCTGGCGGTATACCTGGGGCAGATTGGTGCTGGGAAGGTCAATCTTGTTGACCACGGGCACGATTTCGAGGTTCTGCTCGATAGCCAGGTGCATGTTGGCCAGGGTCTGAGCTTCCACGCCCTGGGCGGCATCTACAATCAGCACGGCACCATCGCAGGCAGCAAGGGAACGGCTCACCTCGTAGGAGAAGTCCACGTGGCCGGGGGTATCCAGGAGATTAAGCTCGTAGGTGTTACCATCCTTGGCCTTGTAGCGCATGGTGACGGGGTGAGACTTGATGGTAATCCCCTTCTCACGCTCCAGATCCATGGCATCGAGCAGCTGGTCCTGCTTGTCTCGTTCGCCAATGGTGTTGGTAAATTCCAGAAGGCGGTCAGACAGGGTTGTCTTACCGTGGTCAATGTGGGCAATGATGGAGAAATTGCGCTTGAATTTGATGTCCGTTGCCATGCGCGCGCAAGGATACGCGACAAACGGCCATAAGTCAAGCGAATTCGCTTACTCCCAAAGGAAAGACTGCAGGGTATCTGCCTCTTTGCCATCTACATAGAGAGTGACCTTCCAGGTCATGATGTCGCCACGCTTGGCGCGCTCCTCGCCGGAGAAGAAGAAGCGTTCCTTGCGGGAACCTGCCTCCTCGCGCGGTTCATTATATTCCACGGCACGAGTCTGTACATCGGCTCCAGTAATCGCCTGCGTATACTGCATTTCTATGCGAGCCGGCTTCTGTGGTTCTGCATCGTACCAGCTCAGGAAATAATAATCCCCCTTGCGGAGCTCGCGTTCAGCCTTCGTATTTGCCCCGTACAGAATGTATTGAGCATTGGCACGCAGCGGGGCGTTTTTCCAGTTCTCTTCCGGCAGTTCCGTTGTCTTGAGAGGCAAATCTGCCATATCCAGAAGTCGAGATGTCTGCACCTGGGTGCAGGATACAGCAGACAGGCTCATCAAAACAATTGCAGGAAAACTAACTCTCATACCATTATTCAATACCATTATGAGTCCTTTGTCAATGCAATTTCTCATGCAAAAATGCAGCATTTTGCTTGCAGAATGCCTGCGAAGGGGCTATAAGATAGGTATGGCTGTTCCGCAGAATACTATTGCTCTGATTTTCGACTTTGACCAGACCCTCAGCCCGCACAATATGCAGGAGGACACACTTTTTCCGGAATACGGCATCAATGCCGAGCAATTCTGGAAGAAATGCAACGACCGCGCACGCGATGAGGGATGGGATGGCGAGTTATGCTACCTGAAGGAAATTCTGGATACGCTGAGCCTGGATGGCGTGAGCAATGACCACCTGCGCGAACTGGGCAAGAAACTGACTTATTACCAGGGCATCCCGGAATTCTTTGAAAAATTTGCCGAGCGAGCCCTGAGCAAGGAGCATATCTACGCCGGGGTCAAGGTGGAGTTCTACATTATTTCCAGCGGCATCAAGAGCATCCTGGACGGCTCTATCATCCGCCCCTACATGCGCGAGATTTTTGCTTGCGAGTTCAGCGAACAGGATGGCCGCATCTGCTTCCCGAAACGCGTCATTTCCCACACCAGCAAGACGCAGTACCTCTTCCGCATCAACAAAGGCATGCTCAATTATATTGAGGACGTGAATGACCACATGGATGGAGATTTACGACCGATTCCCTTTGAGCACATGATTTACATCGGCGACGGGCCAACGGACGTGCCCTGCTTCACGGTGATGCGACAGCAGGGCGGCACCAGCGTAGCTGTTTATAACCCGGATGATGAATCACGCCGCAGTTTCCGCAAGTGTTACGCCCTCAAATCCGGACAGCGCCGCGTAGATTTCTTTGCCGCTGCCGATTTCCGCTCCGGCAGCCACCTGTGCAACATTCTGGAAGAAACCGTGCGCAACATGGCTGACTCCATTGTGCACGCCCAGCGGATGTAAAAGAATTCATATTGAAAAAAAATCCCCCGGAAGCTGCGGCCGCCGGGGGATTTTTCATACATTCTTCTAAATCAGGATTCTGCACCCTGCGTAGTTTCGGGCGCACTCTTGCCGAGGTAGTCCGGCAGCTGCACGCCCACGCTCTGGGCCAGTTCATGCAGGGGCAGTGTGCCGGTGACCAGGTTCTGCACAAAGCCGCCAACTGAGCCGCTCTTGCTATCACCACCGCCCATGACGACCACCTTATCGAAGGAAAGGTTGCGAATGGCGCTGGCCTGCGTTTCAACAATCTTCGGCAGCTGTTCGGTCACGAGCAGACCGGAGGCAGCTCGGGCATCGCCAGCGGCGGCCACAATATCGCGGAAGCCGTTCGCCTTGGCTTCCAGCGCAGCCTGAATGGCGGCAGCATTACCGCG
>JAFZGH010000279.1 GCA_017555465.1 Akkermansia sp.
CGGGTGGGAACCTGCAGCGGCATAGTGGGGGTCATGCGCGGAGCCGTAGGGGGAACCGGTGCTGCAGGACGAACAGGAGCAGCAGGTGCTGCCGGGGCGGCAGGACGGGCCGGTGCAGCAGGAGCCAGCGGCACAGTAGCAGCTGCGGGGCGCGGAGGCACAGGAGCAGACGGAGCAACCGGGGCCGTAGGAGCAGCAGGTGCTGCCGGGCGCGGAGCTGCGGGCGGCACAGGACGCGGGGCTACAGGAGGAACAGGAGCCGTGGGAGGAACAGGGCGCGGAGGAGTCGGAGGAAGAGGAGGAGTACTCATAACGTCAGTAAAGTCTGGTGCCGCTAGCGCGGATTTCTTCTTATATTGCACTTTTTTTCTGCTTTTGCAAGCGGAAAACTCTCATACAAGGCATTTTTTTTATTTCTTTTGCATTTTATCTACTATTGAGGAGTAAAGAGACGGTTTTCCCCCAGGTGACATCGGCTGCCGCCAGCGGTCATCCGGACGCGCGCCCAACATCTCCAAAAGGCGCACATCCCGCTGACACCCCTGCACCATGTCACGCAACCACGGCTTGATACCGTCCCGTTTTCTCCATGGGCCATCTCCCGGGCGATACAGCAACGTAAAAGAGGTATATCTCCACCGGTGGATTTTCAACGCATATGTCATTTTTGACAATGCAAGGCCATGCTGACCATTGGCCATATCCTCGCGAGCCCACATGAGCAGATTCAGCGTATAATAAGCCGGCCAGTTATTCAGACATGTTCCGGGCATGGCATCGCCATAGTAGTTCTCGCGCATCAGTTGCTCCGCCTCCGCAAACTTTTTTTGGCGACCAAGTGTATCCACAAGCATCGTCACCATAAACAACTGTTTCGGATTGGCCTCCAATGCCAGTTTGAGCAACCGCTCACGCTCTTCCCAGTCGGGCTTATAATTCGGCAGAGCGTTATAAGTATCCATGAGTGCCGAATCCGGATAGCCTGGCAGCAGCTGCGCAATCAAAGCACGGCGTTTGAAGGCATATGGATCTGCATCACCCTTGCTCAGTTGATTATATTCCCACTGCTTATGCCAGACTGGATAAAACCGCCCGCCCATGCAGACACACCAGCCCCCCAGCCCCAGCAAAAGAAAAGCCAGCAGCAGCACCCCGCCCCAGCCTTGAGCCCGCACCGGGACAACAGAGACAGACGACGGAGCGTTCCACTTGTGCGCATCCCGGACATAAGCAAAAGGAGAGGCCAGCACGCCACAGGCAAAGGCGCACATTGTTAACAGTGTAAACGAATGCCAGGGGAAATCAGAAGCAGCATAAGCCGCACCTGAAACAAGAATCAACATACACCCCATAGCCAGGCAACGGCGGGAGTGCTCAACCCTATCAGAAGCCACACAACGCAATCCATGCACAACATGAGCCACGATAATGAAGACAACGCAGATTATCCCCGTCAGGCCATAATCCGCCCACGCCTGAAGGTATTCATTGTGCGCATAATTGGGAAGATGCCAGGCATTAGCAAAAGGAATGATATCCCACTCCATTGCCCCTGCCCCCAACCCCGTCCACGAAGCCATGGGCAGCAGTTCACAAACCATTGCCCACAGCTGGTAACGAGAGTGCGAATCCACCCCGTCAAAAAAGCCTGAAAGCGTCTGACCAAAGAAAAAATCATAAACGCCCACCAGGGACACCACGAGAAACACACCCCCGATTGCATAGCTCACCCACCCCAATATTTTACCCGAATAAAGGCGTTCCAATACATCAAACACCCACATGAGCACAAACGCCACCGGAAGAAGAAACAACGGCACGCGAGTCATGCAGAAAAACGAAATCACCACAGAACACACCGCAACAACAAGAAGAAGCAACCTTTTTACACCGCGCAGCATCCACAAAGCCCAGCACCCCGCCGCAATTCCACCTGCAACGAAGAAGAAACCGGCAAAATTCTTATATACCAGCAACGCCGTGGGGAAACCATTCTTACCAGCCGGCGTATGCGGAGCGCGCCCGGTCCACTCCAGACAAAACCACGGCTGCTTCACAATCCACCACGCTGCTATGCTGAACACCAAAGCCAGAGCCAACACCAGAATAACACTTGTATAACGCCGGTTCTGCGCCACATATACCCCGGCAATATAATACACGAACGCCCCCACAATCAGCGCCGACTCACCCCACGATTCCACCGTGGCATAGCTATTCAGACAACGGCAAAGAAAATACCCACCCGCAGCTAGCGACACCCAGCCCAGCCAGCTCATTCTCACCACACGGCAGCCCATCAACACCGCCAATAACACCAGCACAGCGGCACCCCCCAGCCCTACGCACACCGGAAAAGCAGTAAACGCCTGAGAATCCACTGCCGGCAACGAGTACAACCACACCAGAGCCAGCAACCAACCGGCCAGGCGGCCGGGTACACTCTCAGTCAATCGTTTCGCAGACTTTACTTCAGACATACCGCTGGCATCATACCAGATAGGCGCGCCCCCCGCAAGCCCGTCTGTCGAAACTGACAAAACAAAGAAGGGCAACCTTTTCCAGGTTACCCTTCTCCTAAAAAACTTCCCGAACAAATGGGATTAGGCTTCAACAGCGGGGGTCACGGCGGCAGCCGGAATCTCCTCCTTGTTGGTGAAGTGCCACTTCACCTTGTTGCGCTTGCTGGCAGAGCGAGCCTTGCGGCGCTTCTCATCCATGGGGCTCTCAAAAGCGCGACGACGGCGCATCTCCTCGAGGATACCCTCGGTGTCGAGCTTGGTCTTAAGGCGCTTCAGAGCGCGGTCGATCGGTTCACCTTTACGTACAGATACGGAACGCATGATATTTCTTTCGTTGTTGATAAATTGTCCGGGAACGGGCAGGCAAGATACAGCAATTGCGAGTAAGTGTCAAGTTTTTTGTCACATATTTAAAAAAAATGCTGTCAGATTCACTGTAAACTGCCCTAAATACAGCTTGCCAACGGGAGCGCGAGCATGTACAATGCGCGCGTGCCTGCGCCGAAACACCCACCAATGTGCAATTTTGCTGAACGCCCCTTCATCCTTTTCTGGGAGGTGACGCGGGCATGTGCCCTATCCTGCCGTCATTGCCGCGCCATCGCCCAGCCTCAGGCGCACCCGGAGGAGCTCAGCCACGAGGAAGCCTTGGCTCTGGTGGACTCCATAGCGGAGCTGGCTCCCCCCATGCTGGTACTCACCGGGGGCGATCCGATGATGCGCCGGGATATTTTCGACATCATCGAACGCTCCGCAGCAAAGGGACTGCGCGTGGCTCTCAGCCCTGCAGCCACGAACCGGCTCATCAACACAGATTTTCACAAACTCCGCCAAGCTGGCGTGGTCAGCATGAGCCTGAGCCTGGATGGCGCCACACAGGAAACGCACGATGCTTTCCGCCGCGTGCCGCACACATTCGAACGCACCCTGCAGGCTGCCCGCATGGCAAAGGAAGCAGGCATCCAGCTGCAGATTAACACCACTATCTCCCGCACCACCCTGCCAGAGCTGGAGGGATTCGTGGAGTTACTCAAGCAGATTCAGCCGGATGTGTGGAGCGTATTCCTGCTGGTTCCTACCGGCCGTGCCACTCTGGAGGAACTCCCCAGCGCAGAGGAACTGGAAACACTCTGGCAGCGGCTGCTGGAACTGCGCGACGAACTTCCCTTCGCAATCAAGACCACCGAAGGGCACCACTACCGCCGCGCCATGATACAGGCGGCAAAATCGGCAGGCGCACCCGCCCCGCGTCACATGGTACCCACGCGCGATGGCAAAGGAGTAGCATTCATCTCTCATACTGGTGAAATCCAGCCGAGCGGGTTCCTGCCCCTCACTGCCGGGAATGTGCGCACGGACAATCTGTCCGACATCTACCGCAACCACCCGCTGTTTGTACAGCTGCGCAACGATGACGCTCTGGGCGGCAAATGCGGCAAATGCGAATACCGCCGCGTGTGCGGTGGCTCCCGCGCCCGCGCCTTCGGCAGCTGCGGCGACATAATGGCCGCAGAACCTCTTTGTAATTATATTCCCGCCGCACTGCGCGGCTCCTCTCCCAGCCATGATTAATATCACCAAACTCTGGACCGGCGCGGCCCAACCCGCCGACCACATCCGCTACGGCCTGGCACACGGCACCCAGCACCCCGACAGCAGCACAGCCTCCTGCATGCCCGCATCCTCGCGCGTGCGCAAACCCATCGTAGTATGGAACATCACCCGCACCTGCAACCTGCGCTGCGTGCATTGCTATGCCGATTCACACGCTGAGCGTTACGCAGGCGAACTGAGCTGGGAGCAATGCTGCGCCGTCATCGATGACCTGGCAGACTACAAAGTAAACGCCCTGCTCCTCTCCGGCGGCGAACCGCTGCTGCACCCGCAGCTACCCCAGATTCTCCAGCGGGCCACCGAAAAAGGACTCAAGGTCACCATTTCCACCAACGGCACACGCATCACGCCCGAATACGCCCGCATGTTCAAGGAACTTGGCGTGGCCTATGTCGGCATCTCACTGGATGGCATCGGCGCCGTTCACGACCAGTTCCGCGGCGTCAAGGGTGCATTCGACGGCGCCATCCGCGGCTTCAAGCTCTGCGAGGAAGTAGGACAGAAAACCGGGTTGCGCCTCACCCTCACCCGCAACAATGTGCAGAGCATGGAGCAGATTCTCAACTTCATTGAGCAGGAAGGAATCCAGCGCGTCTGCTTCTACCACCTGGTACCCACCGGACGCGGGGTCGATGTAGCCAGCCTGAAGCCAGATGAAGCCCGCGAAGCCCTTGACATGCTCATCGCCCGCGCTGAAGCCTGGCACGCCGCCGGGCAGACCCGCGAGCTACTCACCGTAACCCAGCCGGCAGACGGCGTATACCTGCTGCTGCGCCAACTGCGAGAAGGGCACCCCCAGGCTGCCGAAACGCTGCGCCTGCTCACATGGAACGGCGGTGGCGCTAACAGCTCCGGCCGCGGCATTGCCAACATCGACACCCAGGGCAATATCCACCCCGACCAGTTCTGGCAGGGCATCACCCTCGGCAATGTCAAAACCCAGAAATTCTCCGATGTCTGGGAGGCTGCCAACGAACCCAGCGCACAGGTGCTCCAGGAACTGCGCGGCAGCGATAATCCGCTGGAACGCCAGAAAAAAATCAGCGGCCGATGTGCAACCTGCAAGCATTTCGCACTTTGCGGAGGCGGCTTCCGCACCCGTGCTGCCTTTGCAAATGGTCACTGGTATGGTTCCGACCCAGGCTGTTACCTCACAGATGAAGAAATCCAAACGGATATTTCCGGGTTTTTAGGATAAAATTTTCAATTCCGGCACAAAAGTAAACTTTTTTGCTTGCAGCAAACAGCCCGATATGGTATTTGTGATTGCGTCATGAAGCGCTTACTCCTTTCAACAATTCTCTTGGCTCTGGCCGGCACGACGTATGCCGACATTCAGGCACCGCCTGCCTCAGAGTACACCGCAACCCGCAAGCTGGGTCGCGCTGTCAGCAATATTCTCTTCGCCGTAGAAGAGCTTCCCACCACCATGATTCGGTGGAATGAAGCTGAGGGCAACAACGCCGGCTTCTCCGTGGGTGTTGTTGACGGCATCGGCCGTACTTTCTCCCGCATCGGCTACGGTTTCTACGAGCTCGTCACTTTCTGGGCTCCCACTTACAAGTGCACCTACAAGCCCTGCTACCAGGATTCCTGCGGTCGCAGCGGTCTTAAGGAGTACAACGTATGGAGCGGCTTCTCCGAATTCCCGGAAGAACTCGGCTTCCAGAGCAAGTACGATTACTGCCGTCTCTCCAACGACTAATCCGGCAGAATATCCTTTTAATGAAGAACCCCGGCAGGTGCACCGCCGGGGTTCTTCGTTTTTCATTTTTTTCAAAGCATTCAAGCTCTGCTCAGAATCATCTGCAACTCCAGCTGGAACGCCTGCAATTCCTCCGGCGTCGGCTGCCCTTCCAGCGCATTCCAGGCAAAACGCCCCATCTGATCAATCTGCCAGCCCCCTTTCGTGCCGGAAGCAAACTGCACCTTACCCGAAATCAGCGTACCAGGCAACATCAACTCATCCAGCGTCACCACTGGCTTTCCTCCGGAAACAGGGGCAGCGGGCGCCTCTTCCACCGGCTCTGTAACTTCTGCCTCTTTCTTCACAGGCGCAGGTTCCGCCACAGTGGCAATCTCAATGCCATAATCCAACAGCAGAAAACGCACATCCATATAAGTCATATGCACTCCAAATTCACCCGCCAGGCTCTTCTGAATTCCATTTAAATCCACACCTTCTGCCGCCCACTGGCGCACCATCTCAAGCTGCTCTGCTGTTACTGCACTCATACATGTATCATACCCCTTCCCCTGGCATTTTCAAGCCGCAAGCGTGACTTAAACCTAAATATCTCCATATGTTTGATAAAACTAACTTGTTTACACGCGCGCAATAATTATTCCGGCGGCGACTTTAGGCTTGCACTTTACAACAGAAAAGTGTTTAATATCTGCGCGTAACTGTGGCCGCAGGTGGCCCCGTATTCCCAGGTTATGAACACGACAAAATTTATACAAGTGCCTGATGTAGCAAGCGCTACGATGGATTATCTGAAGAACGATGCAGATGACCGCGGCGAGCTGGTAACCCTGAATGTAGGCCCCTCTCACCCGGCCACCCACGGCGTATTGCGTCTGAAGCTGGTCATTGATGGTGAGGAGATTGTATCCTGCGACCCGGTCATCGGGTACCTGCACCGCGGCATGGAGAAGATTGCCGAGAACTGCCACTACAACCAGTTCGTGACCTACACGGACCGCATGGACTACCTCGCTCCCATGAGCAACAACATCGCCTACGCCTGCGCCGTAGAAAAACTGCTGGGCTGGGAGCTGCCCGAGCGTGGCCAGGCTATCCGCGTGCTCTGCTGCGAACTTTCCCGCATTTCCTCCTGCTTCCTGGGCACAGGCGTGTATGCCATGGACACAGGCGCCATGACAGCCTTCCTCTATGCCTTCGAGGAAAAGGAACGCGTTCATAACCTCTACGAACAGATTTGCGGTGCCCGCTTCACCTCCAGCTACACCCGCATCGGCGGCATGACCCGCGACCTGCCCAAGGGCATCGAGAAACAGATTCTCGACTTCTGCGACAGCGCCCTGCGCACCGTGGATGAAATGGAGAAGCTTCTGCTGCACAACAAGATTTTCATCGACCGTCTGGTGGGCGTGGGTGTTATCACCAAGGAAATGGCCCTGCAGAACGGCATGACCGGCAACAACCTGCGCGCCAGCGGCGTGAACCGCGACCTGCGCAAGACCAACCCCTACCTGGGCTACGAGAAGTACGAATTCGATGTCCCCGTGGCAGAGGAAGGCGACTGCTACGCCCGCTTCCAGGTACGCATGGAAGAAATCCGCCAGTCCGTCCGCATCATCCGCCAGGTGATTGCCACCATGCCCGGCGGCCCCATCTGGGTGCAGCTGGACAAGGGCATCCTGCCCAGGAAGGCAGACGCCATGCAGGGTATTGAAGAACTCATCCGCCAGTTCATGGTCACCACCGAATGCGTGAACGCCCCGGCCGGCCAGGTATACTTCGCCGCCGAAAACCCGAAGGGCGAGCTGGGCTTCTTCCTGGACTCCCAGGGCGGCGGCATCGCCAACCGACTCAAGATGCGCAGTCCCTCCTACTGCACACTCTCTATCCTGCCCGAGCTGCTGCCCGGCCACCTGGTGAGCGACGTAGGCGCCATTCTCGGCTCCTTCGACTTCGTGCAGGGCGAATGCGACCGCTAACCCGATTTTCTAAAACTCTCTGACAACGAAAGCTATTATCATGTCTGATACCCCCAACGCGATTGATGCCATCACGGCAGCCAAGCCGTCCCCCGGTGAGCAGCATTTCCCGAAGTTCAAGGTAACCCCCGGTCTGGTGAAAGAAGCCCAGGCGCTGGTGGCCCAGTACCCGGAAGGCAAGGAACAGTCTGCCGTACTGCCCATCATCCACCTGGTGCAGGAAAAGTTCGGCTACATCTGCGCCGACGCCATGCCCTGGATTGCCGAAATGTGCAACAGCACACCCATCCACGTGGCCGGCATCGTCACCTTCTACCCCGGCATTCACACCATGTGCCCGGGCAAGTACCACTTCCGCGTATGCCGCACCATCGCCTGCTCCCTTTCCGGTGGAGAAGAGCTCATCCTCTACATCTGCGAGAAGATTGGCGTGAACTACGCCGACATGAGCGATGAAGAACCCATGCTGGTGAGCGCCGACGGCCTGTTCAGCGTGGAGCCGGTGGAATGCCTGGCCAACTGCGGTTTCGGCCCGAATGTGATGGTCAACGATGTGCTCTACTCTCAGGTGACCACCAAGAAGATTGACGAAATCATCGCCAAGTATCAGCCCAAGAAGTAACCCCATTAGCGAACCATGAGCGAAATCACCTACAAACCCGGCAAGGAACCGCATCCGCGCGAGACACGCCGTATTTTCCGCAACATCGACCGCAAGGGGTATGATCCCTCCATCAAATGCTTCATCAAGGATGGCGGTTACGAGACCCTCAAGAAGGCCATGGAAATGGAGCCCGCCGCCGTCACCGAAGAGGTGAAGAAGAGCGGTCTGCGCGGCCGTGGCGGTGCAGGTTTCCCCACCGGCGTGAAGTGGACCTTCATTCCCAAGGGCAACACCAAGCCCGTCTATGTGGTCTGCAACTGCGACGAATCCGAACCCGGCACCTTCAAGGACCGTTTCGTGGTGCACCAGGACCCGCACCAGCTCATCGAAGGCATGATTATTGCCTGCTACGCTGTGCAGGCTCACTACGGCGTCATCTACATGCGCGAGGAATTCCCCGAGGCCGCCAAGATTATGCAGAAGGCCCTCAAGGAGGCCGAGGAAGCAGGCTTCCTGGGTGAAAACATCCTCGGCAAGGGCTACGACCTCAAGATTATCCTGCACCGCGGCGCCGGCGCCTACATCTGCGGTGAAGAAACCGGCCTCATCAACTCCATTGAAGGCGTGCGCCCCTATCCGCGCATCAAGCCGCCCTTCTTCCCCGCCGCCATCGGTCTGTATGGCTGCCCCACCATTGTGAACAACGTGGAATCCCTCTGCCAGGTGCGCCAGGTGCTCATGCGCGGTGGCGAAGCCTACGCCGCAGAAGGAGCACAGCGTTCCCCCGGCACGCGCATCATCGGCGTTTCCGGTGACGTGAAGCGCCCGGGCTACTACGAAATCATCTCCGGTTCCATGACATTCGGCGAGCTGCTGTACGATGTATGCGGCGGTCCCAAGCGCGGCCGCAAGTTCAAGGCCATCATCCCCGGCGGCGCCTCTGCCAAGGTGATGCGCTGCGATGAAGTGCTCAAGGGTCGCAACAGCGATGGTTCCGTGCGCGCCATGAGCATCTTCGATGTACCGCTGGATCTGGACAGCATCGCCCAGCATGGTTCCATGAGCGGCTCCGGCGGCATCATCGTGATGGACGACAGCCGCAGCATGCCCAAGATGCTCAACAACCTCAACCGCTTCTACGCCTGGGAATCCTGCGGCCAGTGCTCCCCCTGCCGCGAAGGCAACCCCTGGATGCTCAAACTTTCCACCCGCATCTGCGAGGGCAAGGGCTCTCCGGAAGATGTCGACCTGCTCAAGAGCGTGGCCGACAACATCTGCGGACGCACCGTCTGCGCCTTTGGCGAAGCATGCTCCTGGCCCACCCAGGCATTTGTTACCAAGTTCCGTGAGGAGTTCCTGGCGCTCACCAAGCCCATCAACGCACTCAAGCCGCACTCTGAAGAATCCAAGGAGGCTCGCAAGTTCCTCACCCGCGAAGACTAAACCCTTTTACTGAATCAAGATGAGTACACCCCCCGCAATTCTGCCGAAAGACGCCGCCGCTGCCGAAGGCAAGGTGAACGTCCAGATTAACGGCAAATGGTACCGCTTCCCCAAGGGAACGCGCATTGCAGACGCCTGCAACTCCGTAGGCGCGCATGTACCCTGCTTCTGCTACCACCCCAAACTTTCCGTTGCCGGCTCCTGCCGCATGTGCCTTGTCGAGCAGGGCATGCCTGCCCGCCTGGCTCCCGGTGCCACCCCGCAGTATGGTGACGACGGCTACCTGCCCATCAGCTGGATGCCCCGCGCCATCATCGCCTGCGCCAACACCGTGGCAGAGAACATGGGCATCCGCACCACCGGCAAGCTCACCGAGGAAGCCCGCCGCGGCGTGCTGGAATTCCTGCTCTCCAACCACCCGCTTGACTGCCCCATCTGCGACCAGGCCGGTGAATGCAAGCTGCAGGAATACACCACCGACTACGGCAGCGGCACCCACCGCTTCACCGAAGAAAAGACCAAGAAGGGCAAGAACCTCTCCATCGGCCCGCGCGTGAACCTGGACCAGGAACGCTGCGTGCTCTGCCGCCGCTGCGTGCGCTTCATGAAGGAGATTGCCGGGCAGGACGTCCTTGGCGTGGTAGGCCGCGGCACGCACAATGCCATCGCCTGCTACCCCGGCACCCAGCTGGACAGCAACTACTCCATGAACGTGGTGGATATCTGCCCCGTGGGCGCCATGACCAGTAAGGATTTCCGCTTCAAGATGCGCGTGTGGTTCCTCAAGAGCACACCCACCATCGACGTGAACTGCGGCACCGGCACCAACATCAACATCTGGACCCGCGAACAGCAGGTATACCGCATCACCCCGCGCCAGAACGACGCAGTGAACAGCTGCTGGATGCCCGATGACCACCGCCTCAACTACAAGTTCATCAACGCCCCCACCCGTATCACCACCCCGCTGGTGAAGACCGATGCCGGGGCTGACCAGCGTCCCTCCACCTGGGACGCCACCCTGAACATGGTAGTGGAACAGCTGCACCGCATGGCTCCGTCTGAAACAGCCCTCATCTGCTCCGCCCGCATGACCAATGAGGAACTCTACATGGTGCGCGCCCTCTCCAAGCAGCTAGGCATCACCAAGATGGACATCGTTCCCCGCAAGGGTGAGAACGACGGCCTGCTGGTGAGCGACGACCGCAACCCGAACACCAACGGTGCCAAGCTCATCCTGGGCAAGACCGGCGCCGGCCTGGCCAACATCCGCCGCGGTGTGCGCAACAACACCATCCGCTTCATGATTGTGCTGGGTGAAGACCTCACCGAGGAAGCCGGCTTCACCGCCGAAGACCTTGCCGGTCTGGAATACCTGCTCGTCATCCACCACAGCGAAAACGAAACCACCAAGGCTGCAGACGTTGTGCTGCCCGGCGTGACATTCGCAGAGAAATACGGCACCATGATTAACGTGGCCGGCCGCATTCAGCGCCTCAACAAGGCCATCGAGCCCATCGGCGAATCCCGCTCCGACTGGGAAATCTGCCGCAACCTCTCCGAGGGTCTGGGCTGCGACTGCGTACGCGTCATCGCCTGCCCCACCCCCATGTCTGTGCTGGACGAAATGGCCCAGGAGTTCGAGCCGCTCAACGGCATCACCTGGGGCAACATCGGCAACGAAGGCAAGGTCATCATGGAAACCGGCGTGACCATCCCCCTCATCGAACGCGAAAAAGCCAAGAAATAAACCGCTAACACCCCATACCTCAAATGGACGCTATCATCAATTGGTATAACGACCTCATGAGCAACGAAATCTGGTTCTACCTGATTCACACGCTGCTCAAGCTGGTCCTCATGTTTGCCGTTATTCTGGCTTTTGTGGTGCTTTCCGTGTGGATTGAGCGCCGCGTGGCCGGCTGGATTCAGGACCGTCCCGGTCCCAACCGCGCAGGTCTGCCCCTGTTCCTGCTGGAACGCTTCGGCAGCAAGGAGAAGCAGCCGCTCAAGAACTGGCTGCACTTCTTCGGCATCCCGGAGACCTGCTGGATTGCCAAGCTCTGCACCTGGCTGCGTCTCGACCGCGAGATTCCCTGCTGGGGCCTCATCCAGCCCTGCCTGGACGGTGGCAAGCTCTTCCTGAAGCAGGAGACCACCCCCTCCTACGTGCGTAAATTCTACTTCATCCTGGCACCCATGCTGGTGCTTGGCCCGCCCCTGGTGGCAGCCGCAGTGGTTCCCTTCGCCTCTGAAGTGAACACCTGCTACGGTAACATCTCCATGTGCGTGGCTAACCTGGACATCGGTCCGCTGTGGATTTTCGCCATCTCCGGCCTCTCCGTCTACGGTCTGACCCTGGCCGGCTGGTCTTCCAACTCCAAGTTCCCGTTCCTGGGCGGTCTGCGCGCAACGGCCCAGCTTATTTCCTACGAAGTCTCCATGGGCCTTTCCATCATTCCGCTGCTCATGATGTTCGGCACGCTGAACCTGCAGCAGATCGTGCAGTTCCAGGCCGACAACGGCTGGACACTCCTTCCGCTCTGGGGCGAGGGTCTGAGCTGGCAGCGCTGGGCCATGATGCTGCCGCTGGGCATCAGCTTCATCATCTTCGTGACCTGCGTCTTTGCAGAAGCCAACCGTACTCCCTTCGATATGGCAGAGTGTGAAACCGACCTTGTGGCCGGTTACCACGCCGAATACTCCTCCATGAAGTTTGCTTCCTTCTTCATGGGTGAATACGCCGCCATGGTCATCGGCTCTGCCGTGGTGGTCACCCTGTTCCTGGGTGGCTGGTCCATCGGCTTCGGCGCAGATGCCGCCCTGGCCGCCTACAGCGAATGGCTGGCGGTGCTCTGCCAGTTCATCATGTTTGTCGTGAAACTGCTGGCCTTCATCTTCTTCTTCGTGTGGGTGCGCTGGACTCTGCCGCGCTTCCGCTGGGACCAGGTGATGAAACTCGGCTGGCTCTATTTCCTGGAAATCACCGTGGCCAACATCTTCCTGGCCGCCGCCATCATGTATTTCATCAAGTAACCCCTTTAACGTTTACCTACTATGGCTTATATCAAAATCAAACGCCCCAAGTTCAGCCTGCTGGACAAGGTGTACGTGGTCGAGCTCGTGAAGGGGCTTGCCATCACCATGCGCCACCTGGTGCTCTCTGTGCTCGGCAAGAGCCGCGGCAAGAAGGACTTCAGCACCAAGGGTGTCGGTGTCTGTATGCAGTTCCCTGAGGAACGCTGGGATTCCCGCCTGCCGGAATACTACCGCGGCGCGCCCACCCTGGTGCGCGGCGAAGACGGCCGCGAACGCTGCGTCTCCTGCCAGCTCTGCGAATTTATCTGCCCGGCACGCGCCATCACCATCACCCCCGGTGAGGTAGACCCGACCAGCAACTGCCAGAAGCAGGAAAAAGCCCCAGCCAAGTTCGAAATCGACATGCTGCGCTGCATTTACTGCGGCATGTGCCAGGAAGCCTGCCCGGAACAGGCCATCTTCCTCTCCAAGGAATACCTCATCACCCTCACCGACCGCAAGCAGGCCATTCGCGACAAGGAGACCCTGTACCGTCTGGGCGGCACGCGCAAAGGTCTCGTCAACAAGTGGAACCAGTACAAATAAAATACCGTTATGTTTGAATCCTCCCTTTGTCAGATTCTGTTCTATGTGCTGGCCGCTGTGGCCGTGCTCTGCGCCATTGGTGTGGTGGCCTACCGCAACCCGGTGAACTCCGCCATGTGCATGGCCATGAGCTTCGCCATGGTAGCAGCCATCTTCTTCGGCATGGGTGCCCAGTTCCTGGGTATCGTGCAGCTCATCGTATATGCAGGTGCCATCCTGGTGCTCTTCCTCTTCGTCGTAATGATGCTCGACATCCACGACGAACGCTCCAGCAGCAACTACGTGCATGCCGCCGTGGGCGTACTTGTAGCCGGCTTCTTCGCGGGGCTCGTCATCAATGTCTCCCTGGGCCTGCCCGGTGCCACCGATACCCCCTGCCCGGCCAAGACCCTGTGCAGCAGCTTTGGTGAGCTGCTCATCGGCGATGCCCGCACCGTCAGCGCAGCCCCGGCCAGCGCAGCCCAATACGGTGGAGCCCTGCCGGAGCTGAATGCAGCCGCTGCCGCACGTCTGGAAAACCCGGCCATCTCTGAAGCCGACGCCGCCAAGGCCACTTCCATTTCCGATGTGAAACTGCTCGGCAAGTGCCTCTACACGCACTACAACATCGCCTTTGTCATCCTCAGCTTCGCCCTGCTCTCCGGCACGGTGGGTGCTGTTGCCCTCGCACGCAAGATCCGCAAAGACTAACCCCCTTTTCCCCACCCATGATTCCGTTAGCACATTACCTGATTCTCTCAGGCATCCTGTTCTCCATCGGTCTGGCCGGGGTGCTCATCCGCAAGAACATCATCGTCGTGTTCATGTGCCTGGAAATGATGCTCACCGCAGCCAACGTGGCGCTGGTGGCATTCTCCCGCGCGCAGGGCACCGCTGGTGTACCTGTGTATGATGCCCAGGTACTTTCCCTGTTCATCACCGGCATCGCCGCGGCTGAAGTAGCCATCGGCCTTGCCCTCATCGTGGCCATGTTCCGTGCGCGTCGCACGGTGGAAAGCACGGCCCTCAACTCACTTAAAGACTAATCGACCACCAGCATGAATATGATTCATAATCTCCCCTGGTTATTCCTGGTACTGCCCCTGCTGGTAGCCGCCATCGACTGGCTGTGCCTCAGCAAGCACCCGCGCCTGGCCGCCACGCTGTCCCTGCTTTCAGCAGCAGGCACCTTCGGGCTCTGCGTGGCCTACCTGGCCGGCCTGCAGACCGGCACTCCTGGTATCTACACCTGGATGCCCTGCTCCCTGGAGCAGCTCTGCCTGCACCTCGGTCTGGTCATGGACCCGCTTGCCATGCGCATGATGCTGGTGGTCACCGGCATTGGTCTGCTGGTGCATTTCTTCTCCATCGGCTACATGAAGGGCGACTCCTCCAACCTGAGCCGCTACTATGCCGGGCTGAGCATCTTCATGTTCAGCATGAGCACCATCGTGCTGGCCAGCAACCTGGCCATGACCTTCATCGGCTGGGAAATGGTGGGCTTCTCCTCCTACCTGCTCATCGGCCACTGGTTCAACAAGGCCAGCGCCGCTGATGCCGCCAAGAAAGCCTTCATCACCAACCGCGTGGGCGACTTCGGCTTCCTGCTGGGCATCCTGCTCACCCTAGGCTTCTTCGGAACCATGAACTTTGCCGACATGGGCGGCAAGGCCGCCGGCATTGCCCCGGCTCTGCTCACCGTCACCATCGTGTGCCTCTTCTGCGGCGCTGTGGGTAAATCCGCCCAGTTCCCGCTGCATGTCTGGCTGCCCGATGCCATGGAAGGCCCGACCCCGGTTTCCGCCCTCATCCACGCCGCCACCATGGTGGCCGCCGGTGTATACATGCTCGTGCGTCTGCAGGTGAGCATGGGCACAGAAGCCTTCACCGAAACCGCATGCTGCATCATCGCCAGCGTGGGTGCCATCACCGCTGTCATCGCCGCCATCATGGCTGTGCAGCAGGACGACATCAAGCGCATTCTGGCCTACTCCACCCTCTCCCAGCTGGGCTACATGGTTATGGCCGTGGGTCTGCTGGCTGGTGAAGCCGCCATGTTCCACCTTTACACGCACGCCTGGTTCAAGGCTCTGCTCTTCCTGGGTGCCGGCGCCATCATCGTGTGCTGCCACCACGAGCAGGACATCTGGAAGATGGGCGGCCTCTCCAAGCGCATGCCGCTTACCGTGCTCTGCTTCCTCATGGGCACCTGCGCCCTCATCGCCATTCCCGGCTTCTCCGGCTTCTTCTCCAAGGAAGCCATCCTTGACGCCGCGCTGGCCAAGAACCCGGTCTTCTTCTGGGTGGGTGCCGGTGTAGCAGCCCTCACCACCTTCTACATGCTGCGTCTCTGCATCGTGGCCTTCCTGGGCAGCGCCCGCGACCACGGCGCCGAACACGCCAGGGAAGCCGGCTTCACCATGGCACTGCCGCTGATTATCCTGGCCGTCATGGCCATCATCTCCGGCTATGGCTTCATCGCCAATGACCTCGTACCCTTCAATGGCTTCCACGCCCATGGTTTCGAGCTCGGTCTGCCCTTCTACGTGAGCATGGGCTCCCTTGCCGTCGGCATTCTGCTGGCCGTGGCCATCTACGGCTTCGGCGGCCGCACAAAGGACCCGCTGGCCGGCAACTGCATCTCCAAGGCACTCCGCAACCGCCTCTACATTGACGCCCTGTACGACAAGGTGCTCATCGGCGGCCTGCAGCAGGGCTTTGCCCACCTCATGCAGTTCCTGGATTCCTTCCTCATCCGCGGCATCATCTGCCAGGGTATCATGTGGTTCACCGTGCGCCTGGGCTACCTCTTCAGCGCCATCCAGTGCGGTTCCCTGCGTGCCTACACCCTCGTGAGCGGCATCGGACTGATTATCCTCATCCTCCTCCTTGCATACCAATTCTAAACGCTTTTCACAATCATGCTTATCTGGCTTATTCTCGTACCCGTGATTGCAGCAGCCTGCATTGGTCTGCTCAAGGCTCCGGGCCGTCTCACCGCCATGCTCAGCGCCGCCATTTCGCTCATTCTGGGCGTACTGGCCGTGCTGGCTCCCGAATGCTGCCGCGAATGCCTTTCCAGCACCTGCGGCACGCCCCTGCAGCTCACCCTGGCTCTGCCGCTGAGCAAAATCATGGTGCTGCTGAGCATCCTGGTCACCTTTGGTGCCGTGGCAGGCATGAAAGCCCCCAACGCCGATGCCGAACGCAGCTGGGCTATCTCCGCCCTGCTCATCTCCACCGGTGCCATCGGCGCCTTCATGTCCGACAACATCATCGCCTTCTACGGCTTCCATGAACTGGCCCTCATCCCGACCTTCATCATGATCGGCTGCTATGGCCGCGGCGACCGCCGCCACATCGCCTGGACCGCCACCATCTACCTGGGGCTGGCCTCCATGGTACTGCTGGCAGGCCTGCTGCTGCTCTGCGCCGAAATGCACGCCTGGAGCTTCACCGCCATGGCAGCCTCCGTGCAGGCCGGCATCATGCCCGCCTCCACCTGCACCATCGCCGCCCTGCTCATCGTAGGCTTCGGCGCGCTGGTCTCCCTGTTCCCGTTCCACACCTGGGCCGCCCCGGCCTATGCCTGCGCCCCAGCTCCCATCGCCATGCTGCATGCAGGTGTGCTCAAGAAGTTCGGCCTGTACGGTCTCTTCACCCTGGCCTACATCTTCGGCAACAAGTGCGAAGCCCTCTTCGGCTGCTGGAACAACTGGCTGCTGGTGATGCTGCTGGGCAACGTGCTCTGGGTGGGCTATGTCACCATCTCCCAGACCCGCCTGGACCTCATGCTCGGTAACTCCTCCGTCATGCACATGGGCTACATCTTCCTGGCCTTTGCCGCCTACGTTGCCTGCAACGGCAACAACGAGCTGGCCATCCAGGGTGCTGCCCTGCTCATGCTGGCCCACGGCCTGACCATCGCCCTGCTCTTCCTCCTCACCGGGCAGGTAGAAGCCCAGACCCGCACCCTGGAGCTCGACTCCATGGGCGGCCTCGGCACCAAGCTTCCGGCACTGGGCTTCCTCTTCGGACTGGCCGGCATGGCCTCCATCGGCCTGCCCCTGCTGGCCAACTTCGTGGGTGAGTTCACCGTCTTCGTCTCCTGCTTCGCCGGGTGGCAGCCTGCTGCCTCCACCTGCGATTGCTGGCTGGGTAGCGTTGCCAACTTCTTTGGCGGCCTCGGCCCGGTGCAGCTGGCCACCATCGGTGCGCTGTGGGGCCTGGTCATCAGCGCCATCTACATGCTGCGCGCCTTCCGCAACATCTTCGAAGGCCCCGTCGGCACCGCCTCCGAACGCGCCACCGGCCTCACGAAGCTCGACATCGTGGCAGCCTGCTTCCTGGCCGTCTTCATCGTCCTCTTCGGCATCTGCCCGCCCACCTGCCTTCTCTGATTAACTGACACCCCAACATTGAGCAACATATGAATATCGTATCAACCTACACATGGTGTCAGTTCGCACCGGCATTTGCCCTGGTGGGTCTGGCAGCCCTGCTCATTCTGGCAGATGCCCTGCTGCCCAAGCTGCCGAAGCGCGCCTTCGCCTTCATCGGCGCCATGGGCTGCTTCGTCGCCTCCTACTTCCTGTACACCGGCAGCCAGCCCAACTTCCTGGGCTGCATCGCCGCCGTGGCCACGGGACTTTCCATCCTCCTGGCATTCGACTACACCAAAATCTGCTGCGAATCCATCGCCGGAGGCAGCAATGAGGAAGGCACGGGTGAATTCTACGCCCTGCCGCTGGTAGCCTGCGCAGGCATCCTGAGCCTCACCCAGGCACGTGACCTCGTCATGCTCTTCGTGAGCCTCGAAGTCATCACCCTCAGCTCCTACGTGCTGGCCGGCTACTTCCGCCGCAACCAGGGCTCCATCGAAGCCGGCATCAAATACCTGGTGCTGGGCGCCATGAGCACCGGCATCCTCGTCTACGGTACCGCCTGGTACTTCGGCATGGTCGGTACCTTCAACCTGGGGCACGAAGTCGTCTTCACCGCCATCAAGGGAGGCGTAGCCGCCAGCCCCACGCTGGCCGTCGGCTTCCTCGTAGCCACCGCCATGCTCTTTGCAGGTGCCTTCTTCAAGATTGGCGCCGCCCCCATGCACGTGTGGATTCCGGATGTATACCAAGGTGCCCCCACCCCCACCACAGCCTTCCTGGCCGTGGCCTCCAAGACAGCAGGCTTCATCGTCCTCTGCGCACTGGTTCTTCCCTTTGCTCCGTTCTGTGTACCGGGCAGCATGATTGGCAAGCTGCTCATCTGGTGCTTTGCCCTCGTCGCCGGCGTCACCCTCATCATCGGCAACATGGGAGCCATCCGCCAGACCAACATCAAGCGACTGCTCGGTTACTCCTCCGTCGCCCAGGCTGGTTTCATCATGGTATTCTTCCTGAACGTGAACAGCATCCTGGTTGACCTTGTGGGGCAGTATCTCCTGGCCTACGCTCTGGCCACCCTCGCTGCCTTCTACGCCGTTGCCATGGTGCGCACCCAGCGCGGCAGCGAAGAAATCGCAGCCTTCCGCGGCCTTGGCAAGAGCAATCCCCGCACGGCCTTCCTCATCACCGTGTGCTTTGCCTCCCTGGCAGGTGTGCCCCTCACCATGGGCTTCATGGTGAAGATGTACTCCTTCGTGGCAGCCATCACCGCCATGGGCAACTGGGCAGGCATCTGCTGGCTGCTGCCCGTCATGGTAATCACCGCCGCCATGGGCTTCTACTACTACTTCAAGGTCATCCGCGCCATGTACTGGGAGAAAGCCGAACCCGGCCACAAAGCCCTGCAGGTACCTGTCTGCACCGGCATCGTGCTCACCCTCTGCGCGCTGGCTCTCATTTACCTGGGCACCATGCCCCTGCTCGTCAGCATGGGCTGATTTCAGCTGCCCGCACAACCTTCAAGTCCCCGCTGGTACACCCACCAGCGGGGCTTTTTGTACCCTACCACCCATCCCCACACTAATCACTATTCACTACTCACTAATCACTCCCCTGACGTTTTATCTCCTTGCATCCGGCAGCGGCAGCGATATAATAGCCACATGGCGAATGTCTCCCTTTCCCTCGGCTCTAAATCATATGATGTACACGTTGCCAACGGCGTCCTCGAAACCATTGGCGACCTTTGCAACAGCGTACGCCTGAAAGGCAAAGCAGCCATCATCTCTGACTCTAATGTCGAGCCGCTCTACGCCGGGCACGTACGCCAGAGTCTGGAAAAAGCAGGCTACACAGTTTCCCAGCACAGCTTCCCCGCTGGAGAGGCCCACAAAAACCTCAGCACCATCGAAACCATCGTCAACGAAATGGTGCAGGCCGGGCACGACCGCACCAGCTTCGTCGTGGCACTTGGCGGCGGCGTCGTGGGAGACATGGCCGGCTTCATCGCCAGCATCTACTACCGCGGTATCCCCTTCGTGCAGATACCCACCAGCGTCATGGCGCAGGTAGACAGCTCCGTGGGCGGCAAAACAGCCGTCGATATCGCCGCCGGCAAAAACCTCATCGGCGCATTCCACCAGCCGCGGCTCGTGCTCATCGACCCCAACACCCTCAGCACCCTCTCCCCACGGCTCATCCGCGAAGGCATGGCAGAAATGGTCAAGCACGCAGCCATCCGCAACCCCGGTATGCTCCATACCCTGCGCACCCTGGCAGAAGAAATCGGACCCGGCTTCACCCCCGCCACCATTGAAAAACTGCCAGACATCATCGCCGCAAACATCGCCATCAAAGCCCGCATTGTGGAGGAGGACGAAAAAGAAACCCTCGGCATCCGCGCATTCCTCAACCTGGGCCACACCATCGGCCACGGCATCGAAGCCGCCCTGCCCTATGGCGAACTGCTGCATGGCGAAGCCGTCAGCCTCGGGCTGCGAGCCGCCCTCTTCCTTTCCCGGCGGCATGCCGGGCTGAGCGCCGCAGAAGAACGAGATGTGCTCGACACCCTGCGCGCGCTGGAACTGCCCCTCACCCTGCCGCCTGGCGTCGATATCGACCGCGCACTGGCCCTCACCGCCAGCGACAAGAAATTCCAGAACGGCAGCATCCGCTTCGTCCTCCTCGAAGCGCTTGGCCGCCCCCTCCTTAGCAAAGACATCACCAAACAAGACCTCCGCGACGCCATCACCACCCTCCAAAATTAATCCCTAACACTAATCCCTCCCCATGACCGATCCCCGCACCACACAGCTTGCCCAGAACCTCATCCGCCACTCCTGCCGCGTGCAGCCCGGCGAACACGTCCTGCTCGAAATCATCGACGCACCGGATGAAATCGCCATCGAACTCATCCGCGCCGTGCGCGACGCCGGCGGCCACCCCCACATCAACCTGCGCCACAGCCGCGTCACCCGCGAAATGTTTGCCGGCGCCACAGATGACCAGTACGCCTCCATCGCCGGCTTTGAACTGGCAGAAATGCAGGGCATGGATGCCTACATCGCCATCCGCGGCGGGCAGAACAGCTTCGAAAACTCCAGCGTGCCTGCCGAAAAAATGGCCCTCGCCCAGAAACACATGCGCCCGGTGCACAACCACCGCGTCTGCAAGACCAAGTGGTGCGTGCTGCGCTGGCCCACCCCCAGCATGGCCCAGGGAGCCGGCATGAGCACCGAAGCCTTCGAGGACTTCTACTTCCGCTGCTGCCTGGCAGACTACCAGCAGCTCCGCGTCGCCATGGACAAGCTGGCCGAACGCATGATGCGCACCGATAAAGTCCGCATCACCGGCCCCGGAACCGACCTCACCTTCTCCATCAAG
>JAFZGH010000280.1 GCA_017555465.1 Akkermansia sp.
AAGTGCTCTGAGAAGCGCATTATGTGCGCCGCCCACATGGACGAAATCGGTTTCATCGTGCGCCATATTGACGATAACGGCTTTATCCGCATCCTGCCCCTGGGTGGCTTTGACGCCAAGACGCTTACCGCCCAGCGCGTGACGGTGCACGGCACGAAGGATCTGCCCGGCTGCATGGGGGTGAAGCCCATCCACGTGATGAGCCCGGAGGAACGCACCAAGATGCCTCAGGTGACCGATTATGTGGTGGACCTCGGCATGAGCAAGGAAGAGGTGGAGAAGTATGTCTCCATCGGCGATTCCATCACCCGCATCGGTGACATGGTGGAAATGGGCGATTGCCTGAATGTGAAGAGTATTGACAACCGCGGCGGCTGCTACATGCTGATTGAAGCGGTGCGCGCCATCAAGGAAAGCGGCAACCTGCCGGATTATGACCTGTACGCCGTGTTCACGGTGCAGGAGGAAGTGGGTCTGCGCGGCGCACATGCCGCTACGCTTGCCATCAACCCCGATTTCGCTTTCGCCCTGGACGTGACCATCGCCTTCGATACCCCTGGCAGCGGCGCGCACGACAAGTGCACGGTGCTGGGCAAGGGTACGGCTGTGAAGGTGTACGATGGTACGCTGATTACCGACCCCCGCATGGTGAAGTTCATGACGGCTCTCTGCCAGGAGGGCGAAATCCCCTACCAGCTGGAGCTGCTGGCCGCCGGTGGCACAGATGCCGGTGCCATGCAGAAGTTCACCGCTGGTGGCGCTGTGACCGGTGCGATCTCCATCCCCGTGCGCAATGTGCACCAGAGCATCGAAATGGCCCACAAGGTGGATATTGATGCCAGCGTGAACCTGCTCACGGCCTGCTTCACCTCCCTGACCCGCTGGGACTGGAGCTGGAAGCAGATGAACCGCACGCTTGCTCCCAAGGAGGCTTGCGAGGCTCCTGCCAAGAAGAAGGGCTGCTGCCGCAAGAAGAAGTAAGTTTCTGCAACAGGAAAGCAAAGCGCGCACCGGAGAGAATACCGATGCGCGCTTTCTGTGTGTAATGGGAGGTAAGAAAATTATTCCTCAATGGGCAAGGGAGCGGTGGGGGCCTGCCAGGAGCCGTCGTCCTCAGGGGTGAGGCCGGGTTCCACGGTGATGGTGGCGGGTTGCGGAGCCTGGGTGTTTACAACCGGGGCACCGGATTCGGGCTCGTAGCTGGGTTCCTGCACCTTGGTGGAGGGTTTGCGCGGGGTGATGAGCTTGCCCTGGCGGTGCTTGCGCGGGGCAGACTCAAAGTCGCTCATGTCCACCATGTCGTCAATGCCGAAGGCATAGCGGGCGATGTCCGGCAGGTTGTCTTTCACCAGGCGGGAGAGGGCAATGCGGGATTGCCCGTAGGGGGTGCGCAGGGTGATGTAGCCTGGTTCCAGACGGTGAATGACGGCATCCGGGTAGGCTTTGCCGTTGGTGGTGGAGGCATTGCCGATGGGCAGCCCGATGAGCAGGTTTTTGGCCACGGCGCGGGAGGCCTTGTCCTCCTGGCGGATTTCGCGTTGCAGGGCAAGGAGCCGCTCGCGTTCGTCTGCAATGGCTTTCTTGCGTTCCGTAATCTGGCGGCGGATGTCGGCAATCTGCAGGTTCAGGCTGTCGATGCGCTGGCGCATGTGAATCTGCTCATCGGCGCGGTAGGCGGCGTCCTGCAGCTGTTCGTGCTGCTTGCAGAGCTCCAGGTGCTCGGCCTGGGCCAGCTCCATGGGCGAGGGTACGCGGTATTTATCCAGCTCCTGGGTGATGTACCATGCCCCGGTGCCGATGACGCCCAGCAGGAGCAGCACCAGCACGGTGTCAAAGAATATTCCCCAGCCACTGGCCTTCTTTTCCGGAGACGCAGCGGGGGCGGAGGCCTCCGGTTTGGTTTCGGCGGTGCTTGCAGCAGGCTTGGTTTCAGGGGTGAATTCTACTTTTTCCGCCGGGTTCTGGGCTGGGGCGGAGGCATGCGGTGCGGCGGGAATGGATTTGTCTGCCCAGGTCAGGGAGACGTCGGCCGTGCGTTTGGAATTAGCGGATTCCGAGCTCATGAGCGTTTGTGAAGTTTAGCGGTTTCGTTCTGCATGATGCGGAAATCGGAGCGGAAGGCGTCCAGCCTGTCCTGAAGCTCGATGAGACGCAGCTTGTGCTCAGTCTCCTGGCGTTTGAGCACCTTGAGCTCGTTGAGGGCATCGGTGAGCTCCTGTTCTTTGGTTTCCACGGTATCGGCTAGGCCTTGTTCAGTTTCGCCGGCCTGGGTGATAAGCTGCTGCATGCGCACAATTTCCTGGCGCAGGGCGGCATTCTGCTCATGCGCCAGGCGCAGCTGCTCCGGGTTGGCGGTCTGGGGGTAGCAGCTGCTCAGCGCAAGCACCAGCAGGCATGCCCCGGCTCGGGATATGGAGGAGAGATGATTCACGCTCTCATGATACTCTGATGCGGCTTTTCGTCAAGCATGTTCTGCGTCACTTTTCCAGTAAGAAAAGGTATTCCTTCACCGATAAGGCTCGGTCGCGGAGGTTGCGGCAGCCGCGGAAGGTGGCGTATTCGGTTTCCATGTGCTGCACCTTGCCGTGTTTTTTCAGCAGTGCCAGCATGGCGGGCAGGGGGATGAATCCTTCCGAATTGTAGGAGATGAGGGTGAACCTCGCGGGCAGGGTGGACAGCAGGGAGTCCAGAGCCTGCTGCACTTGTGCGCGCTTGTTGTAGGGGGAGCGGTTCCAGTCGGCAGGGATGCCCGACACGCGCGATGCGTGCTGCGGTGCTGTGTTGCTCAACAGCAGGTTCAGCATGAAATAGTTGGAGCCGTAGGGGTGTTGGTTGTACGGCGGGTCGAGGTAGGCCAGATCCAGCTCCGGCAGGGTGGCGGCAGCGGCGGTGGCATCGCTCTGCAGCACGTGGTGCTCGCAGTCGAAGCGGGAGAATACGGGCAGGGGAAGTTCAATGGGCGCCATGATGCGCTGCAGGGCGTTGGCCCCGCGCCCGCCGAACTTGCCTATGCCGTTCTTGTCTTTATAAAAGCCCTTGAATATGCCGGCGGTGTTGGTGTGCACAGAGGCTTCGCAGAGCAGGGGGGCCAGGAAGAAGGGCTGGATGTCCTGCGGCAGCTCGCCGATGCAGCGGCGGGCGGTGTCCAGGTACAGGGCATTGCGGCGGGTGTAGAACACGCGCTCGCCGGGGCGGATTCGGGCGTCATTCTGCGGGGCATAGTGGGAGGCCAGCAGTCCGGGGGAAAGGGTGGCCTCAATCAGCTGCAGCAGGGCTGCGTGGTGCTCCGGCAGACGGGCTGCCAGCACGGTGTCGCTGTTGGCCAGGTAGCATGTGCTGAGCACGCGGGCGTAGTCCTCCAGATCGTTGGTATACAATACATCGGCATGTTGTTTCAGGTAGCGGCTCACAATGCCGGAACCGGAAAAGGCATCGAAACAGCGCAGCTTTCTGCCGCCCAGGTGGGCGCGCACCTGTTCCACCGCCCGGCCGATGAAATCCAGCAGCCTCCGCTTGTTACCCAGGTAGGTAATAAGCTGCTCCTGCAGATACCGCGGGTCTTCCCCGGCTGGCGGCTCATTGCTCATTGAGGGAATTCTAGCAGACAGAAAATTCAGCGTCAAGAGGACAATGTGTCCAAGTTGAATGTAGAAAGTAGAATTTTGGATGTATGGAGTTTCCTGCGCTGCGCGCAGCAGATATCCTTTAATGCCACCTCAGCTTGGCGAAACTCAATACATTCTACATTCAAAATTTCTTGCTATCCCTTGCGCATGTGCTAGAATGTCGATATGCCTACGCTGAAGCAGCTTGCGGTAGAGTCCCTCACCCACCTGGTGGAGGGAGGACAGGAGCGTCTGGCGGTGGATGACGATGCGCGTGGTATTCTGCGTGAATGGATGCTGGCTGCGCGCCGGGGACCGCAGGCTGCTGCGCCTGCTCCTGTTGCGTCACCTGCAGCGCCGGAGATGAGTGTGGAGGAGAAGCTGGAACTGCTGCGCAGCAAGGCGGCGGATTGGAAACCAGCCCGGCGGCTGGGGACGCTGCGCGAGACCATGGTGTTTGCTGTGGGGAATCCGCATGCGCGGCTCATGCTGGTGGGCGAGGCTCCCGGCTATGAGGAAGAACGCCAGGGCGAGCCTTTTGTAGGCCCTGCCGGTCAGTTGCTCACGAAGATTCTTGGTGCCATGGGCCTGAAACGCGATGATGTGTATATTTCCAACGTGTGTAAGTTCCGCCCCTCCATGGGGGAGAACCAGGGCACTGCCAACCGTCCGCCCAGCCCGGAGGAACTGGCCGCATGTTCCCCGCTCATCATGGCGGAAATCCGGGCCATTCAACCAGTGTGCATTGTGTGTCTCGGCGGGAGCTCGGCCAAGGGCCTGCTGGGGACTCAGCAAGGGGTGAATGCACTGCGTGGCCAGTGGCTTGAGTGCCAGGGCGTGCCGGTGCGCGTCACATACCACCCCAGCTACCTGCTGCGCAATGAGGCCCTTTCGGCACGTCGTGCGCTGTGGGAGGATATGCTCTGCGTGATGCAGAAACTCGGCATGCCCATCAGCGAGAAACAACAGAATTATTTCCGATGAAACGCCTCTGGGTCATCCTTTGCGCAGCTCTCGCGCTCTCCAGTTGCCACGGTATATATAAGCTGCGGCGCGCTGCTGTGGCGGGTGATCCCGGCGCGCAGTATGAATATGGCCGCCGCCTGCTGACCGGGCAGAAAGGCGCAATCCGTTCCTACAAGCACGCCTTCCGCTGGTTTTCGAAAGCGGCAGAGAACCGAGAGCCGCACGCCATGGCGGCTATGGGCCTGTGCTACGAGCGCGGTATCGGTGTGCAGCGTTCCATGAAGAAGGCCCGCCAGTGGTATGCCGCCGCGGTGGAGGAGGGGAATGACGATGCCTGCTATACCCTGGTGCAGATGGAGGCGCGCGCCGGGAATTACCGCGGTGCGTTGCAGTGGCTGGAGCGCATGGCTGATGTGGATTCTGTCCCGGCACAGCTGATGCTGGCGCGCATGCACTTGAACGGCACGGCGAAAAACGCCAGCGTGGCAGAGGGAATCCGCTACCTGCGCTATGCGGCCATGCAGGGAGACGGTGAGGCCTGCCTCATGCTCAGTACTTGCTATGCGACCGGGAAGGGAGTGCCTAAAAATGAGGAGCTTATGCTTGGGTGGCTGGTGAATGCGGCAGAGGCCGGCAACCAGACTGCGGCTGATATTCTGGCTCAGAACCAGAAAAATAAAGAAAAAAATTAAAAAAGGTCTTGACGCACCGCCCATGTGGTGGTATATTCCTGCCGCACCCGCAAGGGTGGCTTTAATAAAATCGCGGGATGGAGCAGCCAGGTAGCTCGTCAGGCTCATAACCTGAAGGCCGCAGGTTCAAATCCTGCTCCCGCAACTCAAAAGAAGCTCAGTTCTGCAAGGAACTGAGCTTCTTTATTGACATGGTTTTGGAGAG
>JAFZGH010000281.1 GCA_017555465.1 Akkermansia sp.
GGCAATGCTGCCCACGGCGCCGTGGGTGGCGGTGTGGGAGTCGCCGCAGACGATGGTCATGCCCGGCTGGGTGATGCCCAGCTCCGGTCCGACCATGTGCACAATGCCCTGGCGGCCGCTGCTCAGGTCGAACAGGCGGATGCCGTTCTCCTGGCAGTTGCGGCGCAGCTCGTTGAGCATGGCGGCGGCACGCGGGTCGGCAAAGGGTTCGCACTGGTTATCGGTGGGGATGATGTGGTCCACCGTGGCAAACAGACGCTCCGGATGCAGCACCGGCAGGTTCAGTTCGCGCAGCATGGCAAAGGCCTGCGGCGAGGTTACCTCGTGCAGGTACATGGTGGCAATGAACAGCTGTGTGCGCCCGTCCGGCAGTGTGCCTACCGTGTGCGCATCCCATACTTTTTGGTAGAGTGTTTTACCCATAATTCTGATTGCCTTGAATTTAACATAGGGGTGGAAATGCGTCAAGCTGACATGGCGTTTTCCGCTGCATCATGACACAGGCTTGTCCCCGGAGGAATGGAAAAGCCGATTCCCGCAGGGCAGGAACCGGCTTTTCGCTTGAAGTTTCGGGGAATATCATTACTCGCCCAGCACTTCAGCGCGCTCCTCGAGCAGCTCGGCGCAGGAAGCGTCAATCTTGGCGCGGGAGAACTCGTCGATGGGCAGACCTTCAACGATGCTGTAGGTGCCGTCCGCATTGGTGCGGGTGGGCTGGGAGCAGATGATGCCGGCGGGTAGACCGTACTTGGTGCCGTCGGTGTAGGAAGCCACGGAGAACCAGTCGCCCTCGGCGGTGGGGGTGGTCAGGTTCTTCACGGTCATCAGGGCGGCGTTGGCTGCAGAGGCAGCGGAGGAAAGGCCGCGGGCCTGGATGATGGCGGCGCCGCGCTGCTGCACGGTCTTGATGAAGTCGGTCTTGAGCCATTCGATGTCGGAGATGACCTCGGTCACGGGCTTGCCGCCAATCTTGGCGTTGGTGAAGTCCGGGTACTGGGTGGCGGAGTGGTTGCCCCAGATGGTCATGTTGGTCACTTCGGTCACATGCACACCGGCCTTGGCAGCCAGCTGGCTCTTGGCGCGGTATTCATCGAGCTGGGTCATGGCGAAGAAGTTCTCCTTGGGCAGACCGGTAGCGTTGTGCAGGGCGATGAGGCAGTTGGTGTTGCAGGGGTTGCCCACCACGAACACGCGGCAGCCGGGGGCGGCGTTCTCGGCAATAGCCTTGCCCTGGCCCACGAATACCTTGCCGTTGATGGAGAGCAGATCCTTGCGCTCCATACCGGCCTTGCGGGGTACGGAACCCACCAGCATGCACCAGTCGGCATCCTTGAAAGCCACAGCGGGGTCATCGGTAGCCACGATTTCCTTCACCAGCGGGAAGGCGCAGTCCTCGAGTTCCATCACCACGCCCTGGAGCTTCTCCAGACAGGGGGTGATTTCGAGGAGTTTCAGAATCACGGGCTGGTCAGCACCCAGCATCTCGCCAGCTGCAATGCGGAACAGAAGGGAATAGGAAATATTGCCGGCGGCGCCGGTCACGGTCACAGTTACGGGTTTCTTCATAACGCCGGATATTTTAAGCTATACGCCGTCAGAGTCAATCCTAAAGTGTGCCGCTGGTGCGGAGCTGTGTCATTTTTTAGGAAAAAGTAAGGATATGTTGAAAAAAGGTGTTGACGAAAGGCGGGTGAGCTGGTATCTTTGGCGGCACACAGCATTTGGAGCGGTGGCTGAGAGGCTGAAAGCACCCGTTTGCTAAATGGACGTACTGCGTTAAACAGTACCGGGGGTTCGAATCCCCCCCGCTCCGCTGAGGAAAGCACCAACGCTATCAAGTGTTGGTGCTTTCTGTTTTTACGGCCATGAAACTGAAACCGGATTTAACGCGAAACCAACTGCAGCAGCTGACGGACAGGGA
>JAFZGH010000032.1 GCA_017555465.1 Akkermansia sp.
AGGAAGTACAACACTTCGTACCTCCAACCTCGTACTTCGTACATAAAGCAATCTGCCGCCTTTCGCAGGAAAGGCGGCAGATGCTTTAGTCAGCTTTTCAGCAGGCCGAGTTCAATTAGAACTTGGCGAGCATAGCCTGGCGCTGGGCTTCGAGCTCGGCGGGCAGCTTGTCACCGACCATGGCGAACAGCTCGGTCTGAGACTCGAGCTCAGCCTTCCACTCGGAAGCGGAGATGGTCATGTTGGTGTTGAAAGCAGCTTCGTCGTAGTCCTTCAGACCGTCGGTGTCGAGTTCCTCGAAGGTGGGGGAGATACCCAGAGCGGTTTCCACGCCCTGCACCTCACCGCGGCAGCGGCGGAGCACCCAGTCGAGCACGCGCATGTTGTCGCCGAAGCCGGGCCATACGAAGTTGCCCTCGGCGTCCTTGCGGAACCAGTTCACGTTGAAGATCTTGGGCAGCTTGCAAGCGCAGGTCTTGGTACCCATATCCAGCCAGTGCTGCCAGTAGTCACCCACATTGTAACCAATGAAGGGCTTCATGGCCATCGGGTCACGACGCACCTGGCCAATCTGGCCGAAGGCAGCGGCGGTCATCTCAGAGCCCATGGTAGCACCCACGTACACGCCGTGGTTCCAATCCTTGGACTGGAATACGAGCGGCATGGTGGTAGCGCGGCGGCCACCGAAGAGGAATGCGCTGATGGACACACCCTCGGGGTTGTAGTACTCGGGGTCGAGCGTGGGGCACTGGGAAGCGGGAGCGGTGAAGCGGCTGTTCGGGTGAGCGCACTTGCGGCCGCAATCCGGAGTCCAGTCGTTGCCCTGCCAGTCGATGGCGTGGGCAGGAGCCTCGCCGTCCATACCTTCCCACCATACGTCACCGTCGTCGGTCAGACCCACGTTGGTGAAGATGATGTTCTCCTTGATGGTGTCCATGGCGATGGGGTTGGACTTGTAGGAAGTACCGGGAGCCACACCGAAGTAACCGTTTTCGGGGTTGATGGCGTGGAAGGTGCCGTCCTCGTGGGGCCAGATCCAGGCGATGTCGTCGCCGATGATGCTGGTCTTCCAGCCCTTGGCAGCCAGTGCGGGCGGGGGCACAACCATGGCCAGGTTGGTCTTACCGCAGGCAGAGGGGAATGCGCCGGTCACATAGGACTTGCGACCCTGGGGATCGGTGATGCCGAGGATGAGCATGTGCTCAGCCATCCAGCCGTTCTTCTGGGCGATACCAGTGGCGATACGGAGAGCAAGGCACTTCTTGCCAAGCAGAGCGTTACCACCGTAACCGGAACCGTAGGAGATAATCTCGCCAGTCTCGGGGAAGTGGCAGATGTACTTCTCTTCGTTGTTGCAGGGCCAGGTCACGTCTTCCTGACCGGGCTCAAGGGGAGCACCCACGGTGTGGAGGCAGGGAACGAAGTCGCCGTAGCCGTCGCGCTTGGGATTGCCACCGCCGTTCACTTCGTCCTCGAGGCGCTTGAGCACCTTCTCACCCATGATGGTCATGATGCGCATGTTGGTCACCACGTAGGCAGAGTCGGTGATTTCGATACCGATCTTGGCCAGGGGGGAATCCAGCGGGCCCATGCAGAAAGGAATCACGTACATGGTACGGCCCTTCATGGAACCATCGAGGTAGGGGTTGAGGATGGCGCGCATCTCAGCCGGGGACTTCCAGTTGTTGGTAGGACCAGCGTCCTCCTCCTTTTCGGAGCAGATGAATGTGCGTTCCTCTACGCGGGCCACGTCAGAAGGAGTAGAACGAGCCAGGAAGCAGCCGGGGCGCTTCTCGGGGTTCAGGCGGATGTAGGTGCCTTTCTCCACGAGCATGTCGCAGAGCTGGGTGTTCTCTTCCTCGGAACCGTCGCACCAGTAGACGGAATCGGGTTTGCAGAGCTGGCGAATCTGTTCGACCCACTCAGCAGCCTTCTTATGAGTAGTACCTGTAATCATGGTGCTTGTAAAATACCACACAAGCCACGAACTTGCAACACGAAATTTAGAGAATTTGGGCAGAAAGTTCGCCATGCCGGCTTTCCGTGCGCCTTTCCGGCACGCAGCAGGGTGGGCAACGCCTGCACGGCGCGGCCCACCCTGTCTGTTACGCCGGAGTACAGGCCCTGCCGGCGCTCAATGGAAGAGGGAAGAAAAAAAATCAGGCTTCCACGTAGCCGATGTAGGGGAGATTACGGTATTTCCCGTTGTAATCCAGGCCATAACCGACCAGGAAATGATTCCCGCAGTGCAAGGCAGCAAAATTGGCATCGCACTCATGACTGCGGCGGCCTTCCTTATCAATCGCCACGGTCGAGGCCACCTTGGTGGCACCAGACTTGCGGAGTTCTTCGCACACGGCGCGCATCGTCAAACCGGTATCGAGCACATCATCAATCACCAGCACGCGCTTGCCAGCGCAATCCGGCAGCGCATTGTGCCAGCAGAGTTCGCCCGTGCTCTCTGTGCCGGCATAGCTGGAGATGCGGATGGTCTGCAGCTCAAAGTTAGCGGGCAGGCAGCGCAGCAGGTCGGCTGCGTACCAGATAGCACCATTCAGCAGGCAGAGAGCCACCACAGGCTCCTCGCTACCAAAGCAGGCTTCAATCTGCCGGGCTGTGCGCTGCACCGCCTCCTGAATTTGTTCAGCCGAATAGAGAGTCTTGATTTCCATAAACAAACGCAATCTGTTAGTGAGTGCTGCGACAGGCTACTACAAGCCATGCCAAAAAGCAAGCACAAGTTGCCGTCCAACGCTCATTTAATGTATTTTTGCAACAAATCAGGCCAGTTTCTGCCCCTCGCCGTCACTACGCTTACCTGCCAGGGCAAACAAGCGGTCCCACACAGGGCAGTAGCGGAAAAACCACCCGATGATGAAGCCAGTACTTACCGCGCAGATGATTGAGCCTTCTCGCACACCCGCCAAAGACCCCAGCATCAGCAGCGAAGCCAACACTGCAATCGCCAGCATCGAGCAGTCAACCGCCACTTTCACACGGCTGAAACGCCAGCCGAACGTATGGCTGATGGCCAGGCAGAGACCTTCCGCCGAAAGAGGCACCAGATTCGCCTTCACGAAGGTGAAGATACCAAAGGCGCAAAGGAAGCACCCCAGGAAGGTATACCCCAGAGAGGCCACATAATTCGGTACGGGAAGCGGGCTCGTATAAATCAGGCACACATCCAGCATCACACCCAGAAGGAGGCCATTCACAATCTGCAGCAACTGAACGCAGCGGTATTTGCTGCGTAGCAGCAGAATCTGCAACACTACCAGGGTGACATGCACGCAGATAAGCATATTGCCGACAGTGCACCACTCATACCCGGCACCTCCCGGCTGCGTTCCCAGCAGCAGATGCGCCACCAGTGCGGGACTCGTAATAGCATCCGTACCGAGGTCTGCAAGGATTGTAAAACCAATACCCTGCGCCAGAATAAACAACCCGAGCAGGAGACAAAACAGACGCGCCATCAATTCACCAAAGGAATACTGATATTTCATCGCCACCCATGCTAACAAATATCAGGGGAGAATTCAAACTAAAAGATACAGACAGCCGCCATAACCGTTGACATGCCCCTCCACCCTCCCTGTCTACAAGGAAAATCATGAAGCCAATTCCACCATACCGCCCGCCATACTCCAGAATAGGATTGCAAGCCACGCGGGTTTGTGGTACAGTGCCGCTGTTGCCGCATGAGGGAGGAATTATCAGCGAATGAAGATGTCATCTTCGCCCAGCAGAACCGCAAGGTTGTGATGGGGCGCGGCAGCGTGGCAAACAAGCCCCGCCAGCTGGTGAGCGCGGGGTGGATTATCTTCTGGTATCTGCTGGCGCTGGTGGCCCTGAACGCATGGTTGCTGCGCCTGCTCGGCTACATCTCCCTCCCCTGGTAAAGGCACCATCACTACGGCGCAGACCAGCCCCCCCCCCGGAGAAGCACCTCTGCCAGAATCATCCGGCAGGTACTACCTGGCGCTCCATGAGTTCCTGAGTCTGGTGCTGCATCTGCCTGACCCACTCTTCCACCTTGGCATCAATCCAGGCGCGCCTGTCGCCCTCCCCCGTATAGCCATAATTCTCTGCGTCTCTTTCCAGCGCCTCGCGGTACTGCAAGCGCAGAATCTTCTGCATACGTTCCCGAATAGTATTCTTTTCAGCTTCAGTATACAGAGAAACAGGCACAACCGCCGGCTCATCATCCGCATGCGGCATCACAACAGCATCAGGTGATTGCAGAAGCGCCCCCACACACACCACGCCCAGAAGGAAGGCACCCACCAGCAGCAGCAACAGCCGGCATGCGTTGCTCTGCGGATTCCGTAAAGCCCCCACCCAGTCTGCCGCACAGGCATAGCGGCGGTCTATATCATCCACCCCTGCCCGTTTGAGCGCGCAGACAAAGCGCCGGGGATAACGGCGCAGCACCTTACCAGGCAGCAATTTCCCCATACTATGCGCCAGCGCATACAAATCCGACCAGGGGCCGACCCGCCCATGCTGCTGGAACTGCTCCGGCGCGGCATATCCCGGAGTCCCCACCAGGGTAATAGTTGTCGGAGGCGTACCCAGCATCGCCGCACCAAAATCAATCAGCACCGGCTGGGCATCCTCCCGGATAATGATATTCGACGGCTTGATGTCGCGGTGCAGCACCTCATGAGCATGCAGATACCCCAGAGCTTCCAGAATCCGCTGCAGAACCAGCATCACCCCCTGCACCTCTGGTGCATGCGGCGGCAGCCAGTCTCCGAGGCGTTCACCCTCCACATACTCCATCACCATATAGGCCGTGCCACAAGCCTGGAAAATATCGTAAACCTTCACCACACCGGGGTGATTCAGCCCGGCCAGGATGCGGGCTTCGCGGCAGAACGACAGCAAGGAGCGCTCGTATCCATCCGGAGACACAGGCTGCACCTCTGCAGCCCCCGGAGTACGGAGGCAGAGCATAGGAGGAAAATGCTCTTTAATGACCACCTCACGCTCCAGGTGGGCATCATAGGCCAGGTAACTGATGCCACCCCCGCCGCGTCCCAGCACACGGCGAATCTCACAATGCCCCAGACGAGTCCTCTGCGGCAAAGCACCCTCCATCTGCATCGGCTCCGGCATACCTGAAAATCAGAATGAATCCGTATCAGGAATCAGGCAATATCACCTTGCGCGTCTTGAGCGCAGGCGGAGACTCCAGCAAATCCGTTATAGCCTGGGCCACCATACCCTCCATGGTCATACCGGCAGCCATGGCGCGTTCGGCCAGGCGGTTATATAACTCAGGCGCAAGCTGAATCGTCAACGCCAGCGAGGCATTGACACTCACACCACTGAGAGAAGTAACCGTATTCCCAGCCGCAACAGCCGGCAGCTGCACCATCACCCGCTCCAGCAACTGGCGTTTCAAAGGAGGGATATTCTTCTGGCTCATCCAGTTACGCACCGTAATCTCCGATACACCGCATTGCTCTGCAATCCAGCGGTAATCGAGTCCATGGCTTTTCAACCATGACTTCACCGTGCTTTTGAACTCCGTCTGCTCCCTGCCCTGCATAGACCTCTGTTATCTTACCACAGGCGCGCGTGATGTCAAGGACTTCCGAAAAGGACTATTCAGCCAGCTTCCGCACCGTCTGAGCAACCAACTGTTCCAGAGTCATCCCGGAAGCGGCAGCCTGCTGCGTCAATCGAGCCACCAAATCCATCTGCAACTCCACCTTCAGCTCACGCATCTCACCAGAAGACGCATTTTGAGACATAACGCATTTTTCATCTTCCTCACTCATATTTAGATATTTCTGCTGAATTTCACCACTTATTCCTTATCGCGCACACCCACTATACCATGATTTTTTTCTGCTGTAAATTATCTTTTTGATATTTTGTAGTTGACTTTTTCGCTTTTTGAGATAGATATATACATATAGCCGGGTATCCTCCCATTCTCTCAAATCTGATACCATTCCTCTGCCAACATGAAAAAAATCACGACTCTCATGGTAACGGCGGCCGCGCTTCTCCTGACAGCTTGCGGTCCTGCCACTTACGACATCGACAACCCTGAAGAAAGCTCTACCGAAATGCTCAAAGACCTTTCCCAGGACGAAAAGCTTAAATTTGGTATAGCTGTCCAGAAAATCACGTTCAAACGGCTCAAGGAAGAAAACTTGTCCCTGATGGATTTGGTAAAGATTTCCAAAGACCCGGAGAAAATGAAGGAACTGCTCCGCTGCCTTGATGGCAAGACCGTCGAAGAAATCATTGAAATGGCTGGTTAATCCCAACTTCTCTCTACTATGAGCACATACACATCTATCTTGCAAATTACGCCGGAACTTGCTTCGGCCATGAAAAAATCTGAGGTGCGGGAAGTTGCCAAAAACGAAATTTTCGCCATAGACAGTGAGTTCAAAGCACAAGGCAAATCAGCAGGGCTTGGAGGTTCGGCGAAAAATGCACTTGCATCTGGTGTAAAGGAAACCGCCGCTGGCTGCCTGAACCTGATTCTGCCCTTCGCCGCCCTTGGTCATTTCAAAATGGGCAAGAAGAAAACAGCTATTACCCAGGTTATCCTGTGCTGGCTGGCTCTGATTGTTCCCATGTGCATTGCGGATGCTTTCGTTGGTGTCATTCTTTGTTATGTCGTAGGTTTCTTCTACAACATGCTGGTGGGCCTCTGGAATAAGCTCGTCGGCATCAAGAACTCTGCCAAGGCTGCCATCAATCTCACCAATCCCTACATCCAGTGGAAGAACCTCACAGAGCCGGAACACTTCACCTCCAGGCAGTACTACGCAGAATACATCACCCTGCTCAATGAACGTGAGGCTCATTACCTGCAGATTATCAAGTGCTGCAAATAAACTTTTCCTTATTAACAACAACACACACAACCATTATGGACTTTATACACATTGTTCCGCAAGGCTACGAGTCAATCGTTGTCATGTTCGGCAAGCCCGTCAGGAAATGCAAGAGCGGCCTGAATTTCTGCATTCCTTTCCTCCAGAAGTTCTACAATGTTATTGATGAACGCAACTGGACAGAAACGCGCAAGGATGATGACGGCACTCTGATTGAGATTACCGAACAGATTTTTGATTATATAAAAAGGCCTTTCATTACCAGCGATGGCGTAAACGTCACCGTTGACGTCGTTGCTTACTGGCGCATCACCGACGTTATGAAGGCTGTTTTCTCAGTTGATGAGCTGCACAAGAGCCTTGAGGAAAAGATTCTGACAGAAGTTCGTACCCTTGTGGGTGAACGCACCATGCAGCAACTGCTGAGCGATCGCGCTAATCTCTCCCAAGGTATTGTTACCAAGATTGCTGGTGAGGTTGCCAAGTGGGGTATTGGCATCACATCGGTTGACATCCAGACCATCCTGATGAGTAAGGAAGCTCAGGCTGCTATGCTCCAGGAAATGGAAGCAGAACGCAGAGCGCGCGCCATCCGATTGGAAACCCAGGGTAAGGCTGAGGCTATCCAGATGGAAGCTGAAGCCCAGCGCAAAGCACTGCAGATTAAAGCTGAAGCACAGAAGGCCTATCTCGCTGAGCTTGCAAGCCTAATCGGAGCCGAGGGAGCTCTCCAGGTTCTGCTCAGCCAGCAGGCTCTGGATGGGTACAAGACCATCAGTGAGGCGGAAGATTCCACTGTCTATCTGCCGAGCAACATGATGAGCGTACTCTCCGTAAATGATTAAGAGATTTCGGAAGCCCCAATAATATTTATTTCAAATAACAAGAAAACAATTTTACACTATTATGGATTTTATTCGTACTATTCCGCAAGGCCACGAGGCAATCGTTGTCATGTTCGGCAAGCCTGTCAAGAAGTGCAGGAGCGGTCTTGCTTTCTGCATTCCCTATATCCAGAAGTTCTTCAATGTTGACGATGAGCGCGGATGGAGAGAAACCCGTAAGGATGGTGATGGGACACTCATTGAGGTTACAGAGCAGATTACAGACCTCAAGGAGGTTCCCTTCATCACCAAAGACGGCGTAAAAATCGATGTTGATGTTGTATCCCACTGGCGTATCAATGACGTCATGAAGGCTGTGTTTGCAGTAGACAAGTTGCATAAAAGCCTTAATGAAAAAATCCTCACCGAGGTCCGCATTCTCGTTGGTGAGCGCACCTTGCAGCAGCTGTTGAGTGATCGCGCCAAGCTTTCTCAGGGTATTGTTCTTAAGGTTGCAGGCGAGGCCGCCAAGTGGGGTATCACCGTGACCTCAGTCGATATCCAGACAATTGAGATGGACGAGTCCGTTAAGGCAGCCATGCTGCAGGAAATTGAAGCCGAGCGTAAAGCACGCGCCATCAAACACGAGACTCAGGGTAAGGCAGAAGCACTCCAGATGGAGGCCGAAGCTCAGCGCAAGGCTCTGATGATTAAAGCAGAGGCTCAGAAGGCATATATTGCTGAGCTTGCCAGCGTCGTCGGTTCGAAGGGGGCTCTGAAGGTTCTGCTTAGCCAGCAGGCTCTGGATGGTTACAAGGCTATCAATGAGACGGAGGGCACAAAGGTTTACCTTCCGAATAATATGACAGGCGTTCTTAATATCAAAAACTAACCACACATTATCATGTATATACTTGCTGATTTTCTCTGGATGAGTGATGGTACATTCCTTCACTGGTTACTGGCCATTGCCTTTACTGCCTTGGTGTTGGATACTTTCTTCCAGACGGAAGTTATTTCCTGGGGGTCTCTCGTACTCTTTGCTGTTTGGGCAACAGCAAAATGTGATCTCCCGATCCAATGGTCGATTCTGGTGTTCATCCTCTTCCTGGGCATCGCCATCACTCTGTACTACACACTTTGGAAGCAGCTTCTTGACCGTTTCATTTTCAAGCCCCTGGTCAAGAATGCTCCCAAGGAAGCTCTTGACAGCTTTGTAGGCGGTAAAGGTGAAATCCGAGGTGAAGGCTCCAACATGTGTGTCCTGTATAACTCCGAACTTCACCCCGTTGCGGAAGAATGTCGTGAAACTCTTTCCGCTGGAGATAAAGTTATTATCCGTGAGTTCAAGGACGGTTATGCCGTCGTCGAACCGATTAAAACAGTATAATTCATCACAAAGCAGCAGACTGAACATAAGCAGTCTGCTGCTTTTTTTCTCTTAATAAGCATATGGCTCAGCAAAAGAATAATGGATGCGGATGCTTCCTCTTTCTCCTGCTCGCTGCAGGTGGCGGTTGGTATTGGTACAGCGACGGCAATTTTCTCTCTGGCGAAGATCCGGCAAAAAACGGCGAAAGTGGAGCCCTGGCTGAAGTTCTGACACCTGCCACCCCGGAAGAATGTGAACTGGCAGAAGAACAGGCAGACGATGAAGCAGCAACCGACGATTCCACTGCAGAATCTGCTCCTGCCCCAGCCCCAGAAATTACAGCTTCAGAAGCTTCGGCCCTTTTACCGCCTCTGCATATCGCACTCCTCAACAACACCCCAGGTATTCCTGGAGAAATCAATGCCATACGCACCTTGATTGCGCACCTTGATAAGGCGGAAATGGCGAAATATCTGGAGGAAAAGGGAATTACCCCTGACAAATATCTTGCCTCCATGCTGGAAGCCATCAGGCAGGGAGATGC
>JAFZGH010000282.1 GCA_017555465.1 Akkermansia sp.
AGCATAGCTACCGGCAAAAGCTGTCTGGTACGCGTGAACGACCGCGGGCCCTTCCACCGCCGCCGCATCATCGACCTCAGCCCCGCAGCGGCCCGCGCCATCGGCTGCAAATGGGGTGTGCACCAGGTCAAGGTCGAGACCGTCTCCGTGGGCGATGGCCCCAACAGACGCCCCCACCCGGAGGATTAACACCCCGCGTACACATTTTCAGAGGCAAAAACAGCGCCCGGAGGGGCGCTGTTTTCTATAACAAACTGGAATCAAGGCGATTCAGCGCAGCGAGAAGAAATCCCGGATGCGGGAGTTATCGCTGGCCGCAATCACGCTGGGCGGGGCATCAATGACCACCTTGCCATCTGCCAGGAACACGATGCGGTCTGCCAGTTCCATGGCGAAATCCGTATCGTGCGAAACCACCAGCATCGTCATGCCATCCTTAGCCAGCTCGCGCATGAGGTTTTCCACCTCGCCCACCATTTCGGGGTCCAGAGCAGAGGTCGGTTCATCGAAAAGCAGCACCTCCGGGTTCATGGCCAGCGCACGCACAATGGCCACGCGCTGCTTCTGCCCGCCGGAAAGCTGGGAGGGATACGCCTTCGCCTTATCGCGCAGGCCGATGCGGTGCAGCAGGTGCAGCGCCTGGGTTTCGGCCTCGGTGCGGGTCATGAGGCCGCATTTCACCGGCGCCAGGGTAATGTTGTCCAGAATGGTGAGGTTGGCAAAGAGATTGAAATGCTGGAATACCATGCCCACCTTGGCGCGGTAGTGGTTCAGGCCGTTCTCACTGCGGTCCACCGGCTTACCGTGGAACAGCACATCGCCCCCGGTCGGGGTCTCCAGGAAATTCATGCAGCGCATCACCGTGCTCTTACCCGCGCCGGAGGGGCCCAGCAGGAACACCACCTCGCCCTTGGTCACGCCCACGGACACACCATCAATCACGCGGTGGTCGCCGAATTCCTTGACCAGCCCGCGCACCTCTAAAATGTTATCAGCGTTCATTCTTCTTCAGAGAGTTTTCAAGTTTCTTCAACAGCTGGCTCAGGCACACCACCACCACCAGGTAGATAAGAGCCACCACAATGAGCGGCAGGAAGGCATCGTAGGTCTGACTGCGGATGATATCGCCACCCTTGGTGAGATCCTGCAGGGCAATGTAACCACACACCGACGTCTCCTTGAGCAGCACAATGAACTCATTGCCCAGCGCCGGCAGCACATTCTTGAACGCCTGCGGCAGAATCACCGAACGCATCGTCGTGCCGTAGCTGAGGCCCAGGCTGCGCCCGGCCTCCATCTGGCCGCCATCCACCGCCATGATGCCGGAGCGGATAATCTCTGCCACATACGCGCCGGAGTTCACACCGAATGCCACAATGGCCACCAGCACCTTGCTCACATCCACCGAGCCGAAAATCACAAAGTAGATAATGAGCAGCTGCACCACCACCGGCGTGCCGCGCACCACTGTCAGGTAAATATGGCACAGGAAATTCAGCATCTTGTAACGCCCGGTCTGGTCGTGCGCGCTGCGAATCACCGCCACCAGGAAGCCGATGCACAGGCCCATGAGCACCGCGCAGGCCGAAATCTCAATCGTCACCAGGAAACCATTCACCAGGTACTTCCAGCGGTTATCCTTCACAAAGTTGGTGTTGACGGAATCCTGCAGGCGTTCCCACAGCCCCTTTTCCACAGCGGGCACGGCAGGCACCGCCAGCGGCTTGCCATCCTTATCCAGATAGCGCGCCCAGATTTCGGCCATCGTGCCATCGGCCTTCATCTCGGCCATGGTCGTGTTGAACATGGCCAGCAGCTCCGGACGGCTCTTGCTGATAGCCATGGCATATTCCTCAGAAACCAGGGATTCCGGCAGAATCACCAGCCCCTTATTGCGCGCCACATGCTCCTCAGAGGGGGCACTGTCCAGCACCACGGCATCAATCTTACCCGTCACCAGCGAAGCCACCGCCAGTGCACCATCCTGGAAGCGCTCCGGCTCCTGGATGTTCTCCGTCACGTACATATCACCCGTGGTGCCGTGCTGCACCCCCACGCGCTTCCCCTTCAAATCTGCCGGGCCGGCAATGGGGCTGCCCTCGCGCACAATAATCACCTGGTCAGCCTTCACATAACTGGTCGTGAAATCAATCTGCTTCTTGCGGTCCTCTGTCACCGTGATGCCAGAGGCGGCCACATCCGCCTTGCCGGACTGCACAGCGGCAATCACCGAATCAAACGCCATGTCCTCAATCACCAGCTCCAGACCATTGCGGAGGGCAATCTCCCGCACCATGTCGGCATCAATACCCACAATGCGCTCCCCCTGGTAAAACTCATAGGGAGGGAAGGTGGCATTCGTCACCATAATCAGCTTGCTGCGTTCCTCCTGCTTCTCACCACAGGACGTCAGAAACAGCGCCATGAACGCCAGCATCACTGCCAGCCATTTTTTATATACTATACCGGGCATGCGCGTGAAGATTAGCACAACACGCCCTGAATGAAAAGGTAAAAAACAAAGAATGGTTATTTTAATCACATGTGTCCCAAAGTTTCGGTAGGACTGCTTTCAAATTCTTGTAGCACAGCTAATTGACAATACGCTGCTAAATTGTAATTTATCGGCGAGCAAAGCGAGCGGAATTCATAGCCCACGGTAGTGGGCGCAAGAGGTTAGACAGGGGTGGAGCGACGGAGTCGCGGAACCCCTGGTCAAACAAAAAAAATGACCTGAACCCCGAACACAGTGAGTGGGTGGCAGAAGGCTAAGCATCAACATAAAGCATCGTTTTCTGTCACCCGTTATCACGGGTTTTGGTTTGTTTTTTTGTTGGAGCAGGCGCTGCGCGTGCTGACGCACGCTTGCACCTGCCTAACATCTGTCGCCCACTACCGTGGGCTAAGAATTCCGCCCGCTTTGCTCGCCGATAAATTACAATCTACGAAACTTTGGGACACATGTATATTTTAATGGCATTCCAGCTCAATACAAACCAGATTCCTCTGCTGGCACCAGGCAAAGCGCTTCAGGCAGCACGGCGGTTCCCCCTCATCGCGCCGTTCCTGCATCCGGGCATTCAGTTGCTCCAACAGGGCAGCACTTTCCAGCGCGTCCAGAGACTCCCCCTCCACGCTCACCTGAACAGGGCGGGAATCCTCTGCCGCAGCAAAACAATCCGCCGCAGCAGGCACCTCAATCACCCCGGCAATCACCAGATAATTATCCTGGGTAGGAATCGTCCAACGGTCGTCAAACTTCTGTCGGGCACGCCACTGCGCGCGGCTGATGCCGCCATCCAGCACCAGGCGTCGCTGCAGCGGTTCCACATCTGTGCGCAACGGTGGCTCCGATTCCGGCCAGAGGAAAATCCCCATCGACAGCAGTACCAGCAGCGCTGCAAAGCATCCCATCTTCCTCATCCCTGTATCTCCTCGCACACGTTATAAGCTGTTATCCGACATATCACCTCATGGCATTTCCCCACAAAAATCTCATTACCACATTTCTTATTCATTATCAATACCAATTCACGTTTATGGGACGACTTTTCGCTGTTTAACACACATTTCGCGGACGACTTGCTGCCTACCTGCTGTCGGTATGGCACGTTGAGAAATATAAAGGACACGCGTTGGCATAATCAGAAACAGCCCTCTCAAGCGGAATTTCGAGCCCGTCAGGGCGGCATAAAGAGGCGGAATATGCCAGCCCATCGAGTTCAAGGCATATCGGTATCGAACGAACGGCCATTTGCGTTGCCGGCGTATTCTTTTTATCCGCGCATTATGCCGCCCGCTACACGGGCTCGGTGCTCATTTTTACTGAGGACGAGGGCCTTGCGGCCCTCGCTACGATTATACCGCTCTACCGGGCTCAAAATCCCGCTGCGGCGGTCGTACCAGAAAAAACAACAGGCGCGCACTTGAGTGCGCGCCTGTGAGATTTCTGCTGCACTGGGGCAACTGCATCAGAAGTTGATGCGGTAGCCCACGGTGCCGTTCACGTTGGTGTAGCCGCTGCGTACTTCGATGGAGGCATCGGCGAAGATGCTGCTGCCTTCATCACCCAGCGGGATGGTGATACCGGCACCGGCTTCCAGGCCGACAGCACCCAGCTCTGCGCTCTCCACCTCGGCAGTAGCGCCGGCAAGGGCCACCTCGCTGGTGCCGTTGCGGTCGCCGGCATCAACCTTGATAAGGGCGCGGCATTCGAAGATGCTGGTGCGGTTGAACATGCTTTCACCCACCACAGCCTGCAGACGGGCACCAGCGCCGAAGGTGATGGTGTCGTAGGTCTGATCTTCCACCTTCAGGCCCAGGTCGCTGCCCTTTTCAGTGTAGCCGCTCACCTGGGTGTGACGCCAGGTCACGTTCATGATGGGCTGCAGGCAGGCAGTGGCGTCTTCATTGAGCGCGAACACGCGGCCCACTTCGTACATCAGGCCGAAGCTCAGGCCATTCGTATCGCCCTCAACCTCAGAACCAGCCACGGTGCGGTTCAGCGTCATGTCTGCCAGGCCGGCAGTGGCCACGAAGGTGTGGGTCCAGGCGCTGGCGCAGTAGCGGGCAAAGGCGCTCACGTAGTAGGTATCGAGGTCACCCTTGGCCTGGTCGGCACCCTTCACGGAAAGGTCACCGTACATAGCAGTAAGAGCCATACCGGCGGTGAAGGTCGGGGTGAAGTCCACATCGAAGCCCACGGTGCCGCCCCAGCTGCTGAGCTTGTAGCCACCAGCGGTGCCGCTTTCGCGCAGTTCATTGTTGCCGCCCTCGGCGTTAATCCAGGCGTTGTAGTACGGCATTTCGGGATTCACCACGCCCTGGTCCACACCCATGGTGGTGGTGCGGTTGCGGATAGCGCGCAGCTGGCGTTCCACATCGCCGCTCACGGCCATGCCCAGCACTGCGGTGCTGGCACCGGCCAGGGCAGCGCCCAGTTCATCAGCAGCCCCGGTATTACCGGTAGCCACCATGGCATCGAGCGCATCCATCGCGTTACCCAGGGCGCTGTTCTTATCAGCCTGGGCATTCACGTTCACCAGGGCAGCATCTGCCAGCTCCAGACCAGCCTTGCCGTTGGCACTGGTGGCCTTGTCGGCCAGGGCATCGGAGTAGTAGGAGGTGTTGCGGTCGCCCACCACCTGGCTGCCTTCCATGCGGATATTGGTGTAGTACTTGCCATAGGCCAGGGACTTCACGAAGTTGCCGTTGGCATCGTAAGTACCGATGGAAACCGTACCCTCAGCCCCGGATTTCATGCCCATGGAGTCCAGGTCAGCAATCGGGCCGGCCAGCCGCTCGTTGCTCAGCGTGGTGCCGTCTGCGGCAATCACCACCTTCACATCGGAGTTGGCAAGCACCAGGTTACCGTTGGCAGTCGAGTCCTGAGACACCACCAACTCACCACCGGTCAGCGTGCCGCCCAGGGTCACCGTATCACCCATGGCCACGATGGTGGCACCCTTCATGGCCGTGTTTGCAGCAGCGCCCATGTTGGCCGTCACCTTGCCCGTGAGCTCAACCGTGCCGGTGAACTGGTCGCCCAGCGTGTTCAGGTTCACGATATCGGCTGTATCCTCAGTCTGCGTGCTGCCTGCAATGGTAAGCTTCTTGGCGCCCTGCAGACCGTTGATATTCACGGCCACCGGGGCGGTCACCGTTGTATCCAGGGAATTCGGGGTAGCCGCCAGATCCAGCTTCACATCGGTGGTCACGTTCACACTCTGCACCTTGTCGAGCATGTTGTTCTCAAGCATCACCAGCGTGCCGTTGCTCAGCGTGCCCAGGTCCAGACCAATCTTCGTGGTCTCACCTGCGGTGTCCCAGGTAGCTTCTGCCAGAGTCTGGTTGCTCACCTCGTAGTAAGCGTTGGTGTAGGAGGTCGCGAGACCGGAGCCCAGCGCACTGACGACTGCGAAATCGCTCATCTTCAGACCGCTCTTAAGCAGCATCTGCAGGTACTCACCCTCCAGCTCATTGCAGCTCAACCCAGTCGGCAAAGAACCCTGCAGCGCCAGGATGTTGTAGACCATCTCACCATTGTTGATGAGTGCCTGCACACCATCCTTGCTGGTGAACTGGTCAATCTGGATTGCAACCTTATCGGCATGCGTCTTGCCCACCAGCTCACCCGTAAGCGTCAGGTGCGGCTGTCCGTCGGCAGACAAGGTGTTGAACACAATCTTGTCTGTGGTGACAGAACCCATGGTAGAACCATTGGCAGAGATATACTCCTGCACGGGTTGCTGGGTGTCCGGGTCGATGACATCCTTCATCAGCCCGCCGATGGTCAGGGTCGGGGCGGTGATATTACCGCCATCGTCCGTCTTCTTGTTGATAGTGACACCCTGCTCCACCGTGATAGCGCCCAAGTTCTTCAGCTCGCCGTCGAAGTTCGTGGCGTTGTTAATCTTGAGCGTACCGCCCTC
>JAFZGH010000283.1 GCA_017555465.1 Akkermansia sp.
CACCGCGGCATACCAGGAAGCCGTGATTGAAAAGAGCGCCCCCGGCACCTACTTTGCCTGCAACAACTTCGGTTGCGGTTACATTGGCGTGCAGGAGCTTGGTCACAAGGATGAAAACGGCAACCCTGTGCGCGTAGCCATCTTCTCCATCTGGGACGCCAAGGACTCTGGCGACAACCCCCACGCCGCCCCTGAGGAAGAACGCGCCAAGCTCATCCAGAAGGGAGAAAAGGTAACCACCCGCCGTTTCGGCGGTGAAGGCACAGGCGGCAACTCCATGCGCCCCTTCAACTGGAAAGAGGGCGATGTCATCAAAACCCTCGTGGTAGAACATGAGGACGGCCCTGACTTCCGCCAGATTGCCGGCTACATCTTTGACCCGGAAAAAGGCGAATGGGCGCTCATGAGCTGCTGGCGCATCCAGGCGCTGCACCGCGGTCTGGGTGGCGGTTGCGGATTCGTGGAAGATTTCAAGCGCGATGTCGTCTCCAAGCAGTTTGAGCGCCGCGCCACTTTCGGCCCCGCCCTGCGCTGGGACGGTAAACAGTGGTCTGCGGCCACAGAGTTCCGCTTCACCCGCGATGGCAACCCGCTCAAGGAAATCAACTGCCGCTTCGACCCGGCGCGCGGTTACTACTCCCTGGCAACAGGCGGCAACATCAAGGAAGAGGCTGATTTCCCGGTATTCACCACCAAGCCGCTGCCCCAGCAGCCTGCCACAGTACCCACCCCGGGCGAGGATATCATGAAGCTCATCCAGCGCCCGAAGCTGGAAGCCGTGAACTACCCCGCCAACTAAGGCAAGGCACCGTTTTTCCAAAAAGCCGGAGAGAGCAAACGCCTCTCCGGCTTTTTTTCTTCTTGCCAATACGCGCGCAAGCTTTTACAATGGGGCTACCATGTTGATTGCCCCTTCAATGCTTGCCTGTGATTTCCGCCGCATTGGTGAAGAAGCCAACCGTGCCCTGGAGGCTGGGGCAGACTGGCTGCACCTGGATGTGATGGACGGTTCCTTTGTAGACAATATCTCTTTCGGCCCGGATATCTGCGCCGCCATCCGCTCCGCCGTGCCGGCAGAAGCGTATCTGGATGCCCACCTCATGATTGATGCGCCGGATCACTACCTGCCCCGTTTCGTCAAGGCCGGCATGAACATGATTACCATCCACGTGGAGCGCGAAGGCGCCGTTGACCTGCACGCCACACTGGCCGCCATCCGCGCTGCCGGTATCCACGCCGGCCTGGCGGTCAACCCCGCTACCCCGGTGGAAAAGGTACTGCCCTACATCGGCGAGCTGGATATGGTGCTGGTCATGAGCGTCGTGCCCGGCTTCGGCGGCCAGAGCTTCATGGGCGAAGTGCTGGACAAGGTGCGCGTGCTCGATGCGGCCCGCAAGGAACAGGGACTCAGCTTCATCATCCAGATGGACGGCGGCATCGGCGCGACCCAGGCACCGCTCTGTGCAGAAGCCGGAGCCGATTGTCTGGTGGCAGGCTCCTCCACCTTCAAAGCTCCCGATATGGCCGCCGCCATTGCTTCCATGAAATAAAAAAATGGACAAGGGAACCCAAAGCCTCCTCAACATTCTTTTAAGCGTGCTGGCACCCGTCATGGTGCTGGACCACTGCTCCGCTTCCGGGCCGGAGCTCTGGCAGCTGGGCACGGCCCCGGCCATGTGCCTGGCACTGGCGCTGCCGCTGGGATTCGGCGTATGGACCTTCATCCAGAGCCGGCGGGTAGAACCGCTCACCCTCTTCGGTCTGCTGGGTACAATTCTCACCGGCGTGGTCACTATTTACGCCAACACAGGAGGGGGCGAAGCCATCCGCCCCGACACCCCCTGGTGGTATGCCGCCAAGGAAGCCGCCATTCCGCTGCTGCTCTGCGGGGCAGTCATGGTCACCGCCCGGCGACAGGATTCCCTGCTTCGTCTGCTGCTGTATTCGGACGCCATATTCGACATTGCCACCATCGAAAAAACAGTGGCAGAGAAAAACGCCCTGCAGCCGTACAATGCCCTGCTCTGGCGCGCCAGCCTGTTCCTGGGGCTTTCGCTCGCCGTATCCGCCGTGGGCAATTTCATCCTCTCGCTCTGCTTCCTGCTGCCGGTGCTGGAAGCACCCGCCGCCCAGCAAGCGCTGGAATACAACTACGCCGTGGGACGCATGACCTGGTGGGGTTACCTGGTTATCGGCGTGCCGCTGCTCGTCACCCTTATTTTCGTGCTGCGCCACCTTATCTCCCGGCTGGAAGCACTAACCGGGCTTGACAGGGAGCGGCTGATGTTGCGCTGACGCTCCCTCGCCCTCTCACTCAGAAGGGAGCCACGAAGCGGCTACCCAGGGCAAGCCATACAGGCAGGGTCACAAAGGAGCAAAGGGTGGTCGACAGCAACACCTGGGCCCCTACATCCGGGCAGCCTCCGTAGCGCTTGGCCAGAATCACCGGAATCACCGCACTGGGAATGGCACTCTGAATCACCATGATGCGCTTGATGAGCGGATCCACCGGCAGAAGCCACGCCAGCAGCAGAATAAGGGCCGGCACTATCACCAGACGCGTGAGGATACCCGCCGCCAGCATACGCGGCTGCCAGGTGAAATTGCGGGTCAGGTCATAGAGCGAGCATCCGAAGATAATCAGGCAGATAGGCGTGGAAACCGCACCAATCATCTCTGCCGATTTCATGATGGGAGGCAGGGCAACGTATTGCCCCAGGCCGCTCCACGCCAGAATGAGCGAGAAGATGACCGCCAGCAGGGGGCCGCGGAGCAGTACACCCACGTGCATATTCTGGATTCCCCCGCACATCAGGATGACACCAAGACTCCAGATGAAAATCTCACACCCCATGTTGTGGATGAACAGCACACCCAGCGTGGGGTCGCCGGGCGCGGTAAAGAGCATCTGAATCACCGGCACCACAAAGAATACATAGTTCTGCACGCCCGCTGTCAGGGTAAAGGTGCGCAACCCCGTGCCGATTTTGAGCCGCATGCACCAGGCCACGGCATACGCAGCCGCCACCCCCACAAACATCTCCAGGAAGCCGCAGCAGATTCCCTGCAGAGAAAAGCCGATACTGCTCATCTGCTCATTAGCCTCCAGCACCATGTATTTCATGATGTTGTAGAAAATGAGGCAGGGATACCCCACATCCATGGCCAGTTGCAGAATCACATTATCGTGCTCCGGCGCGATGGCTTTCTTGTAGCGCAGCCAGAAACCGATACCAAAGAACACAAATACCGGAATGGCAGCAAAAAAGGAATTCAGAACGAGGTCAAACATGGCTAATCTGCGGGTATCCTATCATGTTCCGCCCAGAGTGGCAAGCCTTAGTCATTCAGACGCTGCACCAGTTTCACAAACCGCCAGAGCAGATAGCCCCCGCTGACGGCCAGCAGCAAGGCATTCCCTGCCCCGGCCGACACCTGCACCCTCATAAATGAATACCCAGCCACCGGAAACGCCAGCGAGCACAGGCAGAAATGCAGCACACTGCGAGGACGGAGCAACACCCCGAACACAGCATACATCACCAGCGCCGCCCCCAGAAACACATAGGCCCACAGGCGGTGGTACTCCACCAGAGCCGGGTTGGCCGCCGTGAGCCAGGCCTGCATGACCGCCGACATCAGCAGGTAGAGGGAAGCCAGAAAAGCAATCACACAGAACACCTTGCGCCACATGACGGCATTATACCCGCCAACTCCTGCCATAACAAGCCCAAATGTCTTGCAGGATGCCGCCCAGTGTGCGATACTTGCCCCATGCAGCACGAGGTTCATGTATGTTCTAATGGGTTCACCGCAGTAGTGGCACCGCAAAAGGCATTTCCACTTGTCTCCATGCAAGTGTGGATTCAGACCGGCTCCATACACGAAGGAGAACACCTGGGTGCGGGGCTTTCTCACCTGCTGGAGCACATGGTATTCAAAGGCACAAGCGAATTCTCCGCACGCCAGCTG
>JAFZGH010000284.1 GCA_017555465.1 Akkermansia sp.
CGCAGCCGCTGCCTGTGCAGCAGGTGGTACTGCATGAAGGTCCGCAGGGTGAAAAAGGTGAACCGGGCGCCCAGGGCGCGCCGGGTGCCACGGCGTATGATATGGCGCGCGCGGCGGGCTACGAGGGCACGGAAGCGGATTTTCTGAGCGGCATGAAGCAGGTGGACACTGAGCGCGCCAAGGCTGAGCAGGCTGTGGCGGATGCGGATGAGCAGCGCCGCCTTGCTGCTGAGGAGCGCGCCAAGGCTGAGAAGGCCGCAGGGGATGCTGCGGATAATGCCGCCGCAGCGCTGGAACATAAGGCTGACACCGTGGTGCATGTGACGGCCACGGAGCATGCGCACCTGAAAAGGCTGATGGCGGCCTTCCCTGATGTGGACCCTGACGTGCCGGTGACGCCGCAGCCTGCGCTGCCGGACACGGCGCTGGAAAATAGTTTTTTCACGGAATACTTTGCCATGCACGCACAGCCGGGCATCACGCAGGCGCCGGGGCATGTGTTCATCAGCCGTGTACCGTTTGCGCGATGGGATGAGGACAGCAAGAGATGGCAGAACACGGCCAGCGCGGTAGATGAAACGGTTTTCAAGACGGCTAGAAAGTTCATGGATAATGCAGGCTTGCAGCACGCATGCAGCACGGACACGGTGCTGGGTGTGGATGATTATGTGGGCAAGCGCTGGGCGTTTTTCTGGGCGCGCGGCAACTATGTGCGCGATGAATACGGCATCAAACACATCACGGCTGTGGAAGGCACGGCTGTGCCCGGGCATGCTTACAGTGCGGATGAAAATGTGGGTGTGTTTGGTCCTGCATTCTGGTATTTCTGCAAGACGGAAAGCTATGTGGGCGCGGATGGCGCGCACGCCACGCATGACGGCACAGCTGATGGTGTGCCGCTGTTCCAGCTGTGGGGAATCAGTGACCGCGCGTGGGGAAATTTGGATGATGGCCGCAAGGCTGAACTGGCTGCGCACGGTATCGGGGCTGATGATTTCCACATCTGGCCTGAATGTCTGGTATGGGATGCTGTGGAAGAAAAACTGGTGGAGCGTCCCTACTGGGTGCATGCGGCGTACTGCGGCGGGTATGAAGCGGATGAAAACGGCGCGGTGACGCTAGTGAGTAAGCCGAACAGGGTACTGCTCAAAAATCTGAGCTATCAAGCGCTGAATAGCAGGTACGGCTATGCGGCGGGCGGTGGCGGTGGTGCCTGCGTCAACGGGTTCGGCATGCTGATGGATATCATCAAAAACGCCACGAAAAACAGCCAGACAATCCACCAGGGCATGGCCAGCAATAACTGCAACGCTGTGAAGGCTGCGGCCAGTACAGGGGAGCCGGGCTATCTGTTCCCGATAGCTTCAAAAGGAAGTTTTGATGCCGGCTGCACGGTGTGGCTGTGGCAGACAAATGCAAATTCACAGAATACTACGCACGTCGCCAGCCCTGCCTGCCAGATTGGCCGCATTCAGGCCATAGAGACGCGCAGCCTGCTGCTGGCGGATGGCAGCACGGCGGAGCAGCTGTGTCTGGTGATTGACCCTGCCACCGTTCAGCCGTTCATGGTGTGTACGGGTGCGGATAATGATGCCGCCATTGCTGCCGCAAAGGCGCTGAGCGATGCCGGGCAGTATGCCTGCTGCTTTGCCACGCAGGGGCAAGCCATGAGTGGTGAAACGGATGCTGTGCTGGGCAAGCATGACGGCAGCTGCACCAGCAACACGAACCAGCGCCACCCGTACCGCGTGCAAGGCACGGAATATATGCCCGGTGCATTCATCTGCGCGGCAGATACGGTGTGCTGTTTAGGTAACGGCAGCATTTCCGTGACGGTGGGCGATGAAGTGAGCGTGCCCACCAGCAGCCAGCGCGTGTACCTTGTAGCGCCGCCTACGGTGAAGCGCTTATCCAGCGGCAGTTTGTCATCCTTCATGACGGCTGGATATGTGGCTGTGGGCATCGGTACGAACACGGGCGGGTATATCATGAACGTGCAGCTGGACCCGGTATGGGGCGTGGCCTACCCGCTGAGTGCTGGTGGCAGCGGTGCAAGCAGCAGCACGGGGCATGCGGACAATTTCTGGACAAGCACGCAGAACCCGTCAGAGTTCCTTTCCGGCGGCGCCCTGTCCCTCGGGGCGGGTGCTGGGTCGGCGTACCTGTCCGCGTCCGACGCGCTGGGGTCCGCGATCTGGTCCTTTGCGGGCCGTGATTAAGCGTCGGGGTGCAGGGGCAGCGCCCCTGCCAGTGATTTTTTAGCAATAAAACAACAGCCAAGACTGACAAGATGCAAAACAAGGGGCAGATGGTTCACTGCTTGTTCCTTTCCGGCGGCAACCTGAACAACGGGGCGGATGCTGGGTCGGCGTACCTGAACGCGAACAACGCGCTGGGGAACGCGAACTGGAACATTGCGGGCCGTAAATGTGGAAAAAATTTTCCTGACCATCTGCCGCGGTGGTAATAAGCCGCCAGCGGAAGCTGCCGCACCGATATGGTGAAAATCCGGCCACGCAAAAGGGGCTAGTAAGCCACAGCCGAAAACCCTTGCGGCCACAATCAGCAGCGATATGAAAAGAGTATGCAAAGCGGTGAAAATTGATGACCTGGAGCTGATAATTCAGGCCACTTACGCATGCCTGCGCCCAGCGAAAAAGCGCCAGCGGGCAGACACGCGCGCCATGTTTTCGCGCTTGCTGGGCATCACAAAGTCACAGGCAAAACGTGTGCTGATGACGCGCGGCGAGCTGTATGATGAAGGGGTGCGGCGCGTGGCGCTGATGTTGCAGGAATGTATCATCAGGCGCGAACTGAATCTGGTGCCGTTTCGGCAGGAAATGCGGCAGGATCCTTCCAGTAAGAAAATGCGCCTGATTTCGATTCTGGGCATCCGTCAGCTGCTGTTTGACCATGTGGCTGTGCTGGGCATGCAGGAGCTTGCCTCCCGCATCGGTGAATACCAGGTCAGCAGCATACCGGGGCGTGGCGCAGCTTATGGCAAACGCGCCGTGGAACGATGGCTGGCCAAAGTTTCCTGCAAGTATGCCGTGAAGATGGACATCAGAAATTTCTACGGCTCAGTGAAGCGTGAAGTGATGATGGAATGGCTGCGCAAGCGTGTGAAGAATGAGCCGCTGCTGTGGCTGCTGCACCAGCTTATATACAACGCGCCGGAAGGAATGGCTATCGGTAGCTATTTGAGCCAGACACTCGCGAATATATACCTTTCTGATTTGTACCATTTGGCCATGGAACGCTGCGTGAATAAGCGCGGGAAGCGGCAGGTGAAGCATGCACTGTTCTATATGGATGATATGCTGCTCCTCGGTACGAATAAGCGCGGCTTGAAAGCCGCGGCGCAGGCACTGATAGCCCGCGCGGAGGAGCTGGGGCTTGAAGTGAAGCCAGAATGGCATGTTTTCAAAATAACACAGCAGCGCCCTGTGGATGTGATGGGGTTTCGATTTTCACACGGCATGACAACGCTGCGCAAAAGGATTTTCAAGGCGGCACGGCGGGCTATATTGCGCGCCGGGCGTAGTTACAGGAAGCGCGGGCGGATAGGTCTGCGGATGTCATGCAGGCTGGCATCATATCACGGCTATATGCTCACCACGGCCTGCAAGCATTTTCTGCACCGTACTGGTGCGCATTTAATCTTTCAAACAGCATTCAAACAAACATCAAGCCATGCAAAAAACTAGATATTCAGAACAGCCGGAGCCCGTGCTGGTGGAAGCCATCAAGGGGTATGTCCACATCACCGTGGCAGTGAACATCACGCAGGTGGAATCTGACCCTCCTGCATGGGAAGCAGACACAAACAGATTCTGGGTGCCGGCTGGTGAGCTGGACCTTGATGCCGTGCGGCAGAATCCTGCCGCGTATCTTCACCGCGCCACGCACCTATCTGATGCCCGTGCTGAAGCAAAAGCAAAGGCGCAGATGGCTGTGGATTCCTTGCGCAATGGCTGCCCGGTGGTTCCTGTGCCATCCTTCCGTGCAGATGCGGCTGTATGCCATCGCCCTGCTGATGACGTGAAGATGCTGGGCGGATTCCTGATGGGCGGTCTGCCGTACTTTGAGCTGGCCAGCGGTGAGGTGGTGAGCCTGACCGCGGATGACCTTGCAGGAATCATGCGGGATGTGACACAGTGGGAAGTGGCTGTGCAGCAGGCAAAGCAGGCTGCATGGGTGGCTATCGATGCGGCCACATCGCAAGATGAAATTGACGCTGCGCTGATAGCGCTTGAAGCTGCTTTGAGCTAAGAAAGGAGGCTGTCATGGGTGATGTCACAGTTCAGATTTCACAGCACCGCATCACGTTCACGCCTGATGGCGGTGAACCGATAGTGCTGCTGGATGTGGGCGATTTTGTCAACACACCGCCCGAGCTTCCGCTTGCGCCGAAGGTGCAGACGCATGAGCTGATAGCGCGCAAGTATGTGCGCCATTACAGCCGCGGAAATGCCGAGCCGGTGCTGCTTTTTGATGTGTACCACAAATTCATGAGCCGCCGGGAAGCGCAGGCTGAAGTGCTGCGAATGTGGCGCCGTCTGGCCACAGCTGCTGATGGCGTGCTGCGCTATCAGACCGCGTTTGCCGGTGCTAAGTCATGCCCGGCTATTGATTGGAATTTTCGCGCCACGCTGAGCAGCTATCGCTACGCCGTACTGACTCACGAGGCCAGCCCGTTTGAATTGCCGGATGGTGCGCACATTGAATATGAATTCATGGTAACTGACCCGCAAGATACACAATAAAACCGCCGAAAGTTATGGCTGAAGATGAATCAGAAATCAAGATACCTATAACCGCCGAGGCTGACCTGACGGGATTTGAGGAAACCACGCAGGCTGCGCAGGATATGCAGCAGGCGGTGGAACAGGCTGCCACGCAGCCGATGACCGCACACCAGCAGGCTGCCGAGCAGGTTGAAAAAGCCGCAGCGGCTAAGCAGAAAGAACGCAAGGCTGCGGAAGATGCTGCCGCGGCTGAAGCTAAGCTGCACCGCCAGATGGAGCTGGCCAGAAAATCCAGAAATGAGCTGATAAAGGAGCTTGAGCGTCTGAACAAGCTGCGCAGGGAAGCTGCCGCTGCCGGCGATACGGAAGCCTTTGAACGCCTTACCGCGCAAAGTGCTGAATGCCGTGAAGCCTTTGAAAAGCTGAACCAGGGGCTGGAACTGACCAACATTCAATTCACGCAGCAGGCGCAGATGGGTATGATGGCTGGCCAGACGCTGGGCAGCATTGGCCAGATGGCTGCTGAAGGCGGCGGCAATGTGGCCGGCATGGCTGCGCAGTTTTTGGCATTGGGGCAAGCTATCAAGGCAGGCCTCGGTCCCGTTGGCTGGGCTATGATGGCATTACAGGGGCTTCAGATGGCATGGGATTATTTCACGCAAAAGCAGGAGGAAGCCCGCAAGGCTGCGGAAGAATCAGAAAAGGCGCTGGCCAAGCTGAATGAAACCTTGCTGCAACATGCGGAAGCTGCTGCCCGTGCCAGTTATGAAGCGCAAAGGGGTTATGTAGATGAACGCGCAAAAGCTGAGCAAAAAGCAGCCGATGAAGCGCTTGCTGCAATGGACCGGCAGCATGCCGCTGCGCAGCGTACTGCCACGCAGCGGCTTGAATTGCTGCGCGGTGAAGTGGAGCAGCAGAAAGTGCTGCTGGCTGCTAAGCTGTCAGCCGGTCAGATAACGCAGCAGCAGCATGATGCAGAACTGCGCGCGCTGGAATACAGGCTGAAGCGGGAAGAACAACTGGAAGCAGATGCTGCTGACCGCCGCAGGTATGACCGCCTGCGTGCTGAAGAAGAAATGCACGAGGAACTGGCCAGAACGCGTCAGGCGCTGGCATCTGAACTGAAAAGACAGATGGCTCCTGAGCTGGAGCGCCAGTGGACGGATGCAGAAAATGCAAGATATGCCGATATTGTTGGCCAGTATGAAGCCCTGAAAAGCGTGATTGAAGCACGCAGGGCTACCGTGGAAACCATCAACAAGCAGATGGAAGCGGAAAAAGCAGCTGATGACCGCGATGAAGAAAAAATCCGCGAGTTAAGGGCTCGCCGCACGGAAGCCGAGCAGGATATTTTGGATGCAAATGACCGCCTGCGCGAGCTGGATGAAATGGCCACGGCTGAGTTCAAGGGCATCATGGAAAGCGCCGCCTACAATGAGGAAGCGCGACACATGACCGGCGTGCATCTGCTACAATATGCGCACACTGTAAACCGCCAGCTGATGGATGCGAATGCAGCGGCGGAATCAGCATGGAATGATGTTGAAAGCGCCCGCCAGCAGCAGGAAGAACTGCGGCAGGAAGGTGAAATGCGCGATGCTGCCCGCAGGGCTGAAGAACAGCGTGCTGAAGCAGTCAGGCAGGCCGCAGAAATAGAACAGCAAGCTGCCGATCGCGAGCGTGAATGGGCAAGCGTGCAGCAGCAGGCGCTGGCTGCGCAGAAAGAATGGCTGGAAGTGCAGCTGGGCAAGCTGGCTGAGGGTAGCGAACTGTGGAATGATTACAGCGCGCGCTTGAAATCTGTGAATGAAGCCATGGCTGCTGAACGCGTGGCTACTCTGACCGCATTGCAGCCTGCCCGCAGATATGCTGCGGCTGATACCAGAACGCAGGAGGAAATCTACAACGCGGACCGGCAGCTGCTGGAAGGTAAACTGAACCGGCTGCGCGCTGAATTGTCATCTGGCCAGAATCTGACGCCGGAGCTGCGGAAGCAGCTGGAAAAACAAGTGGTGGATGCTGAGCGGCAGCTTGCCGGGCTTGCGCAGGCTGAGCTGCGCGACAAGATATCCGAGCGCATGGCTGCCGTGAACGGTATGGCAACCACGCAGCAGTATCAAGTGCGCGACCGCCGCACGCAGCGCCAGATAATGGAAGCAGATGCTGCCATCCTTACTGCCCGCCGGGCTGAGCTGCGGAAGCTGCTGAACACGCCAGGGCTGGATGCTGCTACACAGCAGCAGATAAACAACGCCCTGCGCGCTACCGAGCGCCAGATTGCAGGCTTGCAGGAAGCGTGGCGCGATAACCGCGCGGCATCCGCGCGCTGGCTGCGCGAATTGCAGCCGCCGCGCTTGCAGGCGAAAAACAAGATGATGCAGCGCAGTCTTGATGCCACGGCTGCGGCCTACGCACGCACGGCCAGGCTGGCAGAACAAGCAGCGCAGCGTGGTGACACGAAAGCTGTGGAACGCTACCAGCGGCACATGCAGCAGCTGGCAAATGCCATTGACCGCCGCGCAAGAGATAGCCAGGCTGGCACCAGATTGCAACGCCAGGCGGATGATTCCTTGCGCGCGCTGACACGCCAGCAGGTGGCAACAGAACAGGCTGCCAGTGGCACCGCTAAGGCAACGCAGCGCAGACGGAGAGCTGAAGAACAAGCTGCAAGAAATGCAGAAAGCAATGCACGCAGGACATCTGCCACAGCTGGCCGCGAACAGGTGAAGGTTCAGCAACTGAATGCTGAATTGTCATCTACCCGTGCCGCCATGAACCGCATGGAGGCAGAACACGGCAAACTTAAAAATGAGATTTCTGCACTGGCTGCGGCGGTGGTGAATTGCGCAAATGCTGCCGCTAAAGGAGCCGGCGTGGCTGCGGCTGGCGCAGCGGCTGCCGCGGCTGCAACGGGTAACTTGCAGCGCCAGGTGGCGCGCCTTCAGAAACAGATTGACAGACTGAACCGCAAGATATGATTATTGATTCATCAGATTTTTTGAGCATTCCGGGTATAACGCAAGCCACGCTGACTGAAAATTCAGATGCGCCATCCGTGCTGAATCTGTCTTGGGCTGGTTTTGGTCCTGATTGGCTGCGCTGGATGGAGCCCGTAACCATCCTGCACCGTGGCCGCGTGCTGTTTCATGGCCGCTTGAACAACTTTGACAGAACGAACGCCGCGGGCAGTTTAGAATCCAGCGCCACGGTGGTGAATGCGCTGTGGCTGCTTGATAATCTACCATTGGGCGCGCAGGTAGCTGAAGCAAAAGCAGCATCTGAATCTTCCGGCGTGGATTTTGCTGCTGCTGGCCAGAACGCGCTGATGAGCTGGACCGCGCTCGCGGATTCCTGCCGCGTATCGGCACCGCTGTGGGTGGTGAATGAAAGCGGCGAACCGCAAGAAAATGCCATCATCACGCTGGATGTGAGCCGTGCGAATTATAGCAC
>JAFZGH010000285.1 GCA_017555465.1 Akkermansia sp.
CCCGAACGCAGTGAGTGGGTGGCAGCCTGCCACGGCGTAGGGCGTGAGCCCGGAGACGGGAAAGCTAAGCATCAACATAAAGCGTCGCATTCTGTCACCCGTTCCACGGGTTCCCGTTATTTTTTTGAGGTAGCAGGCGCTGCGCGTGCTAACGCACGCTTGCACCTGCCTAACATCTGTCGCCCACTACCGTGGGCTATAAATTTCCGCTCGCTTCCGACTTCGCTAAAGCTACGCCGTGACAGGACGCTCGCCGATAGATTACAATTTACGAAACTTTGGGACACATGTGAAATCAGAATGCAGAATATTCAGTCAGCGCGCCGCCACACGGCGGTGCACAAGCTTATCATTCTGCCTTCTGCATTCTGCCTTTTCCAGCGCTTCGTTAAAATCGCGCGTCACGAAATAAATACCGCGGCTGATGCGCTCGTGGCGGCGGGGGGTGTCCTCCCAGTCATCAAAGATGTACGAAGAGAGGCCGTCCCTGTAATCAATGCGGCGGGCTCTGGCAACTACTTCCAGCGGCCACTGGCGCACGCGGCTGGTGAAGACACGCGCCTTGATCACCCGGCGGGTGGTGATGATATAGCGGGTGTGGCGCAGCATGTAGGCGCGCAGCGGCGGCACGGTGAGCAGCAGCACCGCTATCAGAAACACGACTTCCTTGGGAAAAGCCGCCGTCAGGAACATGGCCCATTCCGGCAGCGGAATGCCGGGAGCACCGATGTGAAACCATATGGCCACGGCCAGCAGCAGCAGCCCGGGCAGCACACGGGTCAGGAACAAACCGCGCATGAACACGAGGCGCGGGCTTCCTGCCCACACGATTTCCTCGTCTTCCTGCTTATTCTGCTCGACCCAATGGCGTAATCCGGCTTTATCCATAGCACCAATTTAACACAGGGTGAGCACAAAACAAGAACATTCTTGCGCTTTCAAGGTAATAACAGCACATTTACTGCAAGAATTTCGTGGGGAAAAGGTTGCCAAGCGGCTCATTCTCTGCTAAACTCCCCGCTGCAAGGGGTTTTATTCTATTACCCTGAATCTCTATCAACTCTCATGGGTCTTCCATTCTTCAGCAAACTGCGGCAGAGAAAAGCGTACATGCAAATCGTTCAGGACGAATTGCAGAAGGTGCGCGATACCATTGATGCGCAAACCGGGCATTTCTCGCCTCACATGCGCGACTACATGCGCCAGGTCTGCAAGGGCAAGGGCAAGATGATCCGCCCGGGTCTGGTGCTGCTCACCGCAGCCGCTACCGGTGGCATCAAGCCGGAACACACCACCTTTGCCGCCATGCTGGAAATGCTGCACATGGCTTCATTGGTGCATGATGATGTGCTGGATAAGGCAGAGACCCGCCGCGACCAACCCACCCCGAATGCCCTGTGGGGCAATGAACTGGCCGTGCTGCTGGGTGATTCCATGCTGGCCCAGGCCATGGTGATGGGGGCGGAAATCGGCGATTCACGCTTCATCCGCCGCATGGCCACCGGTGTGCGCGACCTCTGCGAGGGCGAGGTGGAGCAGTCCACCCGCCTGTGGGATATCGACATGAGCCGCGCAGATTACTACGAGCTTATCCGCAAGAAGACGGCCACCCTCTTTGCCATGGCCATGGCGGGGGCAGCCTTCCTCCAGGGGCTGGATGATGAGATGATTGAGCAGCTCAACCGCATGGGTACCCTGCTGGGTATCTCCTACCAGATTTACGATGACTGCCTCGACCTGACCGGCAGCGATGACACCGCCGGCAAGACCCTGGGCACAGATAACGAGAAGGGCAAGCTGACCCTGCCCGTGTTCTTCCTCATGGAATCCACCAGCGATGATGTGGCCGCCTACACCCGCAGCTGCGTGGAGAAGCACGAGGAGATTGACTACTCCCGCCTGCGCGAGACCGAGGCTTTTGCCGAGGCTATCCGCCTGTCGGTGGAGGAAGGGCTTTCCCGCAATGAGGAGGCCCGCGAGGTGCTCTGGATGCTGCCCGAATCCCCCGCCCGCGAGGCACTGGCCGAAATGACCTACCGCCTGGATGAAATGCTGCGCGA
>JAFZGH010000286.1 GCA_017555465.1 Akkermansia sp.
CCAGCCGGGCGGGCCACCTTGGCCACTTCCTGAATGGCGGTGAACTGGGGCATACCCACGCCGGAGATGATGCGGGTGGTGCAGATGGAACCCGGGCCCACGCCTACCTTGATGGCGCTGGCACCGGCAGAGATGAGGTCGCGGGCGCCGTCCTGGGTCACCACGTTACCAGCCACCACAGGCTTGCCGAGTTCGCGCAGCTTCTCAATCACGTGCAGCACGCGGCTGGTGTGGCCGGTAGCGGCGTCGATGAAGAGGGCATCAGCACCGGCATCTACCACTGCCTGGGCGCGGGCCATGAATTCCGGCCCCGGGCCTACGGCAGCACCGCAGCGCAGACGCCCCAGCTCATCCTTGGTGGATTCCTGGAAAGCTTCGCGCTTGCGGATGTCGGTATCGGTAATCAGCCCCACGAGGCAGCCGGCTTCGTCCACCAGGGGCAGCTTTTCAATGCGGTTGCTGTAAAGAATCTTGCGGGCTTCCTCCTGCGTGGTGGCGGGAGTGCCGGTGATAAGACGGCTCATGGGGGTCATCACATCAGCCACGCAGAGTTTATCGAGGTCATTCTGGCCATCCACCACGCGCATATCGCGGCCGGTGATGATGCCTACCAGGATATTACCCTCGGCCACCACGGGCAGGCCGGAGAAGCCATGCTCCAGCATGATGCCCTTCACGCGGCTCAGGCTCATATCACTGGTCACGGTGAGCGGCTTGGTGATAACGGCGTTCTCGAAACGCTTCACCTTGGCCACCATAGCGGCCTGGTCGTCAATGCGGTTGTTGCGGTGAATCACACCCAGACCGCCTTCGCGGGCCATCGCAATGGCCATTTCAACCTCCGTCACCGTATCCATCGGCGCAGAGAGGAAAGGAAGGCGCAGCGGAATGCCAGCGCAAAGCTGGGAAGAAGGGTCGGCCTCGCCGGGAAGAATCGTGCTCAGGCAAGGCAGCAGGAGCACGTCGTCAAATGTAAGTCCAAGCTGAATTTCTGCCATAGCGGAGACTACTACGCCACGCGCCATTTTGCAAGCCTAATCTGCTCAAAACGTGATTTTTTGCCAGAAAATATCGAATTATATGCAATTATATGCAAATTCGCATATAATTGCATATAATTGACACTTTACCGGCTTTTTCTTATTCCCGGAGTGAACTCCGGGATAGCCCGGCGCAGGAAATCACCAAACAAAGGTACACTGTAATCAATCACCCCATGGCGGGGACTGTAAATCATACCTTTGCGAATCAAATTGGAACGAGTGAGCGACACCGCTGTATTCTTCACACCGAGGAGCTGGGCCACATTACCAACCTGGCATCCGGAATCATCCAATTCCGCCATAGCTCGCATAAAACGCTTTTCCCCATCGGTGAGCCTGTCAAAACGCACCCGGAAAAAATCCTCATCAAGATTACGGACAACGAGAGGCTCAGCCTTGATGATATCGCCCAGTGTGATTTTGTTCGCTGCCGCCTGATTCCAGGCCTGCGCCCCCCACTCCTGCAAGAAGTACGGATACCCTTTTGTCCGTTCGTATATGACAGACATGGCCTCAGGTGTAAAATCCGCTCCTTCCTGGAAAACAGGGCTTTCCAAAGCCTGAAAACTTTCATCCCGGCTTAACTGATCAATGATGGGATAGGAAAAAAGACGCTCTGCGTACGATTTTGCCTCCCCAGCCAGGCGCGGCAAAGTTGGAAGCCCCGCACCAATCAGCACCATGGGAGCCTGAGATTGCTGCAGCTGATGCATGGCCAGGATTAACGCGTTTAATTCCTCCTGGCTGAGCAACTGCACCTCATCCATCAGAAGCGCAATACCGGTATTCCGCTCTCTGGCCGCTTCTGCTGCAGCCTGGAATAAAGTCGGCAAGTCAGCATCCATATCTCCGCTGTCAGATAATCCGGGAATCGCCTCAACCCCGATACCAATTTCCCCGAGATTCACCTGCACCTTGATGACCTTGATAAAGTTTTTCAGCGCAGACAAGGCACGGCGCACGGCCGCATTAGCCCCACCTGACGAATGCAGCTCATACAGAAGAGTTTTCAGCTGCGGTATCAGTAACCCCGCAAGCGATTTATCTTCCTGCACTTCAAACTTGATGGTCTTATACCCCTCCCTGCGGGCCATTTCCTCCATCTTGCTCAGAAGCACAGTCTTACCCACACCGCGCAACCCCGTGAGCAACATGCTTTTGGCCGAACGCTTACGCAACACACGCCCAAGCAGGATGCGCGCCTGCTCCAACACATTATCGCGGCCCACGAGCGCAGGAGGGGGACACCCCGCCCCAGGCGAAAAAGGGTTCAATATCGGATCCATGGCGACATTTTATATGCAATTATATGCCAAGTCAAATATAAATGCATATAATTCCATATAAATCACCCGGAAAAGCCGCCTGATTTCCCCGGAAAAGGGTGAAATCCGAGGGCAAAAATATCGAATTATATGCAATTATATGCAAAAGCCCATATAATTGCATATAAATCCACATAAAACGGGCAAAAAACGGCATAAAGTGTTTTCCTGACTTGCAATCCGGAGGCATTGGTGTATACTTGCCGCGGTTTATTCACAGAAACTCCAAACAATAAGAGCAATGAACACACAGCGCACCTTCACCACCGGCAGCGGCAAGAGCGGCCAGTATTATTCACTTCCGGCACTGGCCGAACAGGGATTCCCGGGTATCTCCCGCATGCCTGTCTCGCTCCGCATCGTGCTGGAAAGCCTGCTGCGCAACTGCGACGGCCTGAAGGTGACGGAGGCTGATGTGAAGAACCTGGCGGCCTGGAATGCCAAGGAACCCGGCAGCTATGAAATTCCCTTTACTGTGGCCCGCATCATTCTGCAGGACCTGACGGGCGTTCCCCTGCTGGTTGACCTGGCCGCCATGCGCGCCGCCGTGCAGGACCTGGGCAAGAACCCCGCCGATATGGAACCGCTGGTGCCCGTGGACCTCGTGGTGGACCACAGCGTGCAGGTGGACTGGGCCGGTTTCCCCGCCGCCTACCAGAAGAACCTGACCCGCGAGTTCGAACGCAACACCGAACGCTACGAGTTCCTGAAATGGGGTCAGCAGGCCTTCAAGACTTTCTCCGTTGTACCGCCCAGCACCGGCATTGTGCACCAGGTGAACCTGGAATACCTGGCCCGCGGGGTCATGGAAAAGGACGGCGTGTACTACCCGGATACCTTGGTGGGCACGGACTCCCACACCACTATGATTAACGGCCTGGGCATCGTGGCCTGGGGCGTGGGCGGCATTGAGGCCGAGGCCGGCATGCTGGGCCAGCCGGTCACCTTCCTGGTGCCGGAAGTGGTGGGCGTGCACCTGAGCGGCAAGCTGCGCGAAGGCGTGACCGCCACCGACCTGGCACTGCACGTGACCCAGATGCTGCGCGCCCACGGCGTGGTGGGCAAGTTTGTGGAATTCTTCGGCGAGGGTGCTGCCACCCTCTCCCTGCCCGACCGCGCCACGGTGGCCAACATGGCTCCGGAATACGGCGCCACCATGGGCTTCTTCCCCTTCGAAGAAGTATCTTCCGCCTACCTGCGCACAACCGGCCGCAGCGATGAACAGGTCATCACCTGTGAAAACTACTTCCGTGCCCAGGGGCTCTTTGGCATGCCCCGCAAGGGCGAGCTGGACTACACCGTAGAGCTCGAGCTCGACCTCTCCAGCATCGTGCCCGCCGTGGCAGGCCCGAAGCGCCCGCAGGACCGCATTCCGCTGACCAACCTCAAGAAGCAGTTCACCGACATCTGCCGCAACACCTACGGCCAGGAACAGCGCACCGCCCCGGTGGCTGTCACCATGCAGGGTGACGCCGGCAACCCCGATGCCGCCACCACGCACGATGTGCAGCTGACCGACGGTTCCATCCTGGTGGCAGCCATCACCAGCTGCACCAACACCAGCAACGATGGCCTCATGCTTGCCGCCGGGCTGCTGGCGAAGAAAGCCGCAGCCCTGGGGCTGAAAGTGCCAGCCTATGTGAAGACCAGCATTGCCCCCGGCTCCCGCATCGCCGCCCGTTACTTCGCCAACAACGATTTGACCGATGCGCTCGACAGCATCGGCTTCTCCACCGTGGGCTACGGCTGCACCACCTGCATCGGCAACAGCGGCCCGCTCAACACCGCGCTGGAGGAGGCCGTCACGCAGCACAACCTGGTTTCCTGCTCCGTGCTTTCCGGCAACCGCAACTTCGAAGCCCGCATCCACTCGCATGTGAAGGCCAACTTCCTCATGTCACCCCCGCTGGTCATCGCCTTTGCCCTGGCCGGCCGCGTGGATATCGACATGGAGACCGAGCCCCTGGGCACCGCCGCCGATGGCTCCGCCGTCTACCTGCGTGACATCTGGCCCACGGGCGAGGAAATCGCCGCCGCCCAGGCCAAGGCAGCCACGCCGGCCGACTATGCCG
>JAFZGH010000287.1 GCA_017555465.1 Akkermansia sp.
AGAATCCGCCTCCGACAACACAGGCAAGGAACAGAACAGGCCATATGAACTTTGCGAACTTCATATCAGGAATACAGCGAAAGTTCTTCATCCAGCTTCGGGCTGGGGGAGATGCAGTAGCGCTCTCCAAGCTCGATGCTTACGCGGTTGCCCAGGGAATTGCGGAAAGTCATGTGCACGGGCATCTTGCCGGGGTATTTGAGCAGCGTTTCCTTAATCAGTGCCAGGTCCCCGGCATTGTGTCGCGCTGTATTGAGCGTGATTTCGTAGTGCTTCGGTTTGCCGCCACGGCGGCGGGTGCCGTTTCCACCAATCTGCTCCAGTCCGTTGGCGGATACCTTCTTGCCTCCCGTTTTCTCATCTTCGGAGATGCGGGCCCGGAATTGTACGAAATTGCCAGCAGTGAGCAGCCCTTCCTGTTCGGCGGCCTTGGTGTAGGAATCGCCCCAGAGCAGGGCTTCGGTGCTGCCGGTGAAATCTTCCACTGTAATGATGGCAAATTTCTGCCCGCTCTTGCTCATCTTGATGGTGACGGTGCGCAGCATGCCTGCCATATCCCGGCTGCCGCGGCATTCTTCGGAGGTCAGGTCAGGCAGGGTGCCGATGGGCAGGTATTTGGATGAATCGATAATGCCGCGCATGCTGTCCAGCGGGTTGCCGGTGAAATAGGCTCCTGTCAGGAATTTCTCATCGTCCAGCCGCTTTTCCTTGGGCCATTCCTGAAGAGTGACTTTTTCTTCGGGGGCAGAGGTAGTACCCATCATGTCGAACAGTGCCATCTGTCCGGCTTCAGCATCCTTGTGCACACTGCTGGCACCGTTGATGCACTGCTCAATGGTTTCAAAGATCTGGGCGCGGCATACGTGCATCCAGTCGAAGGCGCCACACTGCACCAGCACTTCAATCTGGTTACGGCGCACATTCTGAGGCGGAATACGGTAGCAGAAATCCTCCAGACTCTTGTAGGGCCCGTTCTTCTTGCGTTCCTCCACAATCACTCGCACCGTTTCAGAACTCATACTCTTCACCGAGGCCAGGCCGAAGCGCACAGCCAGCTTGCCATTCGGCATAGTTTCGGGGCAGAATTTCACCTCGCTGTGGTTCACGCAGGGCCCCAGCACTTCGATGCCCATGCGGATGGCTTCCTGGATGAATACACCGATTTTCTCGTTAGTGGCTTCATTCGTCATGAGACCGCAGAGGAATTCTACCGGGAAATGGGCTTTCAGGTAGGCGGTCCAGTAGGAAATATGGCCGTAACACGCGGAGTGGGATTTATTGAACCCGTAACCGGCGAACTTCTGAATCTTATCGAAAATGGCGTTGGCGGTTTTTTCGTCAATCTGATTGACATCCCAGCAGCCTTTCACGAAACGTCGGCGCTGTTCTGCCATTTCCTGCATATCTTTGTGACCCATGGCTCGGCGCAGCAAGTCTGCACCACCGAGGGTGTAGCCCGCCAGCAGTTTTGCTGCGGCCTGCACCTGTTCCTGGTAAATCATTACGCCGTAGGTCAGCCCGGACACGGTTTCCAGCAGCGGGTGTTCGTATTCCGCCTGCTTAAGCCCTTTCTTAACGGCAATCATGTCGTCCATGAACTGCATAGCACCGGGGCGGTAGAGGGCGAGCAGGGCGATGATGTCTTCAATGTTGTCGATACCGTAGCGCCGGCAGGTATCCACCATGCCGCCGGATTCCAGCTGGAACACGCCCATGGTATCGCCGCGGTTCAGCAGCTCGAAAGTCTTTTTATCGGTGATATCCACCGCATCATAGCGGAAATCCGGCACGCGCTGGCGCACATAGGTCTCCGCATCCTTCATTACGGTGAGTGTTTTGAGTCCCAGGAAGTCCATCTTGAGCAGGCCTGCGTTGTAAATGGCGCTCATATCGCACTGGGCCACCACTTCGCCTTTCGGGTTACTCAGGTCATCTCGCGTCAGCGCCACGTATTCATCCAGCGGTCGGTCACCAATCACCACACCGGCGGCGTGCATGCCTACGTTGCGCACCGTGCCTTCCAGTTTTTTTGCGTAGTTCCAGATTTCCTTGTAGGTGTCATCCTGTTCTACCAGATTGCGCAAATCCTCACTGGCGGCATAACTCTTATCCAGCGTGACACCGGGGCCGCTTTCGATGAGCTTGGCAATCTTATCGCTGTCGCCATAGCTCATGTCAAGCACGCGGGCCACGTCCTTAATCACGGACTTGGCACCCATGGTGCCGTAGGTGATGATGTGCGTCACGGCACGCTCGCCATATTTCTGGCGCACGTATTCAATCACTTCCGGTCGGCGTGTCTGGCAGAAGTCGATATCGATATCCGGCGGGCTGACGCGTTCCGGGTTCAGGAATCGTTCGAAAATCAGGTTGAAGGCGTAGGGGTCAATGTTGGTGATTTTCATCACATACGCCACCAGAGAACCTGCTGCCGAACCACGACCGGGCCCCACGGGAATATCGTGGTCTTTGGCCCAGTTAATGAAGTCTGCGGTAATCAGGAAGTAACTTGGGAAGCGCAACTGGTTGATGATGCCAAGCTCGTAATCCAGTCGGGCGCGCAGTTCATGGTCATTCTCGGCTCGTTCCTTGCCGTAGCGCTCCGCCAGCCCCTTGTAGCAGATTTTGCGGAGGTATTCTTCACGGGTGGAGCCATCTTCCGGTGCGAATTCCGGGTAGCGTTCGGTGGAGGTGGAGTCCAGCTTGATAGACGTGTTGCAGCGTTCAGCAATGACGTTGGTGTTTTCGTATGCGTCCGGGTATTCCGGGAAGAGCTGGCGCATTTCCTCCTCGCTCTTGAAGTAGACGCTCTTGGGGTAGCGCATGCGTTTGGAATCCATGCGCTTGTTACCAGTGCCCACGCAGATGAGAATGTCGTGCGCATCGTGGTCATCAGCATTCAGGAAGTGGGCATCATTGGTCACTACCAATGGCACGTTGTGCTTGCGGGCAAGGCGCACCAGGTCTGGAATCACGCGGCGCTCCTCCTCGATTTCGTGGTCCTGCAGTTCCACAAACACGTTGTCCTTGCCGAAGATATCGACCAGTTTGAGCAGCTCTTCCTCTGCTTTTTCCGGTTCATCGCGCAGGAGCCATTCCTGCATGGGGCCTGCAAGGCAGCCGGTCAGGCAGATGAGCCCCTTGCTGAACTCCCGCAGGGTGTCATAGTCAACGCGCGGCTTGTAGTAGAAGCCGTCCAGGTGGCCGCGGGAGACGATTTTGATGAGGTTCTCCCAGCCGATGTTGTTTTCGCAGAGCAACACCAGGTGGCAGTATTTGTTGCGACCGGGAATCTGTTTCTTCACATCCAGCGGGGTGGGAGCCACATATACCTCACAGCCGAGAATAGGCTTGAATACAGGCTTTTTCTCGTCAGGGTGTTCCTTGTTCCACTCCAGAACCCCTTTGTTGTGTTTTTTGACGTTCACCATGAATTCGATGGCTGCGAACACGTTGCCGTGGTCTGTGATGGCAACGGAATTCATGCCCAGCTCCACGCATTTCTTAATCAGATCCTTCGTGTGGATCATGCCGTCGAGCAGGGAATATTCGGTGTGAACGTGTAAGTGAGTGAAAGCCATAGCGCGTGCGGCAATTATACAACAGACGCCCCGGCATGTCATGTAGAAAACACGCCACCTATGTAAAAAAATAAATGAAAACGCGGACGCATTACGCGCTTGCGTATGCGGGGGCGTTTGCGCTATGATAACGCAAACAAGTTATGAGCACACTTAACGATATCCTCTTTGATGAAATTCTGCAGGCGCGCCAGCGAGTATATGCAGTGGGGGCACCCACGCCCTTGCAGGAAATCAAGCTTCCCGGGGTGAATGCCACCGTGTTTGCCAAGCGCGAGGATCTGGGCCCCATTAAGGCATACAAGTGGCGCGGTGCTTATAACTGCATGGCCAAGCTTTCCGTAGAGCAGCGAGAGAAGGGAGTGGTGGCTGCCTCGGCTGGTAATCACGGGCAGGGGGTGGCTCTTGCAGCCCGCCGCCTGGGGTGCAAGGCGCATATTTTCATGCCGCGCTCCACGCCGGAGGTGAAGCAGAATGCGGTGCGTATGCACGGTGGGGATAATGTGGAAATCGTGCTTACTGGAGACTCGTACGATGCGGCCTCTGCTGCTGCACATGAGTTCGCCGAGGCGAATGAATTGACTTTTGTGCATCCCTATGACCACCCGTTCACCATGGGTGGGCAGGGAACTCTGGCAGATGAAGTGGTGATGAGTGGGCATGGGCCGTTTGACCGCGTGTATCTGCAGATTGGCGGTGGCGGTCTGGCTGCGGCCTGCGCCTGCTGGTTCAAGAAGTTCTGGCCGGAGTGCAAATGCATTGGAGTGGAAGGCGTGAACCAGGCTTCTATGAAGCTCGCCGTGGAAAGTGGAGAGCGCAGAACCTTGCCGTACGTGGATGTGTTCTGCGATGGCACAGCGGTGCGCACTGCTGGTGAGCTTACGTTTGAACTTTGCCGCGAGTTGCTGGATGGTTTTGTCACCGTGACCAATGAGGAGGTATGCAAGGCTATCCGTTCGCTCTGGAACAGCATCCGTGTGATTACGGAACCCTCCGGCTCTATGGGAATGGCTGCCTTGTTGCAGGACTGGAAGAACGGCAATATCAAGCCCGGTGAGAGGTGTCTGGTGGTGCTTTCCGGCGCCAATATGGATTTTGCGCAGATGGGCCTGGTGGCCAGTCGAGCGGGTGTGCAGGAAACGAACCGCCATGAGCGATTCCTGCAGATTCCCATGGAAACAAAGCGGGGGCAGGTGCTCAAGTATCTGGAGAGTATACCTGCTGGCGTGCAGCTGACGGATGTGCAGTATGGCCGCGTGGCCGGGGAGATTCAGCAGCCTGTGTTTGGCGTGCTGGCCACGGATGAGCAGTTTGCGGAGATAGACCGTGCTCTGCAGGAGAAAGGTCTTCAGGCAAGGGATGTCACTAATCATGCTGATGTCCGCTTCCGAATGATTTCCTACGACCGCGAGCGCCTGAAGCACCCGGTGTTCTTTGTGATTGAGTTCCCGGAGCGTCCAGGTGCGTTCTCCGAATTCATGCGTGTGGTGGGGCAGTATGCGCACCTGTGTTATTTCAATTACCGCTATTCGGGCGAGCATGTGGGGCGCGCCCTGGTGGGGCTGGAGTTTGAAACCGTTGCAGACCGCGATGCCTGCCGGGAAAAAGCGATGCAGTTGCTGGGCACAACGATTCAGGGACTCCATGAGCTGCCGGATGAAGTGCGGCACCGTGTGCTCGACCGCATGTCTCCCCTGGCTAAGGATTGACCATGATTCTGGCCTCTCAATCTCCGCGCCGGCGCGAACTGCTCACCCGTGAAGGGGTGGAGTTCCGCGTGGTGGTGCGCGATACGGAAGAAGTGCACGATGCTTCTTTGCCGCCTCAGGAACTCTGCGCTATCAATGCTGCAGCCAAGGCTCTGGCCGTGGCTCAGGAGTTTCCTGATGAAGTGGTTATTGGTGCTGATACGCTGGTTTTTATTGACGGCACGCCGCTGGGTAAACCAGCAGATGAAGCTGCTGCGGTGCAGATGCTGCTGCAGTTGCAGGGGCGTACGCACAGTGTATGCACTGCAGTGGCGGTTATCATGCCCGGCGGTGAGCGCCGCGATTTCGCAGAAATCAGCTATGTGACTTTCCGCCCGCTGGATGAAGCAGCCATCCGTCATTACATGAGCCTTGTTCATGTGTATGATAAGGCCGGAGCATACGCCATTCAGGAGCATGGCGAGCTCATTATTGAAAAGTTTGAAGGAGACCTGGATAACGTAATCGGTCTGCCTGTAAGGCGTCTGCTCCAGGTGCTGCAATAATTAAGAAAACCGCCTGTTTCCGATATGAAAACAGGCGGTGAAAATCAATTTTCAGCGTTTGCCGTAGCGGCGTTCTCTCCTGGCATATTCAGCCAGTGCCGCTTCGAACTCCGTACGCCCGAAATCCGGCCAGAGCACATCGGTCACATATAGTTCCGAATAGCTTATCTGCCAGAGCAGGTAATTGGAGATGCGCATTTCGCCACTGGTGCGGATGAGCAAATCCGGGTCTGGCATGCCGGCAGTGTAGAGGTTTGCTGCCAGCATATCGGGCGTGATAGCCTGCGGCTGCAGCGTGCCGTCCTGCACCTGCTCAGCCAGCTTGCGTGCAGCGGCTGTAATTTCCTGGCGAGAACCATACGAAAGCGCTAGCACGAGGTTGAGCCCATCATTGTTTCGGGTGGCCTCGATGCTTTGCTCCAGTTGCCTGCGGCATTTTTCCGGCAGCATGTACAGCTCGCCAATGGCATGCAGGCGCACGTTCTTCTCCATCATTTCAGGGGTGCGCTCCTGCAGATATTTCTCCAGCATGTTCATGAGGGCAGAGACCTCCATCTTGGAGCGGCCCCAGTTCTCGGTGGAGAATGCGTAGAGAGTAAGCCACTTTACGCCGTGCTCCAGACAAAGATCCAGCGCGCGCTGCACGGTCTGGCCTCCTTCCTCATGCCCCTTGGCGCGGAGAATGCCTTTCTGCTTGGCCCAGCGTCCGTTGCCATCCATGATGATGGCGATATGCTGCGGAATGGAACTCATGCTCGGTGGAATTACAGGTCGTACTCGCCGTATTCTGCCAGAATCGCTTCCACGCGGGCCACATCTTCGGGGGAGTCCACGCCGCTGGTGGTCTTGCGGCCGCGGTAATTGACCTCCACCATCTTCACACGAAGTCCGTTGTAGAGGAAACGCATCTGCTCCAGACCTTCCACGGCACCCTTTTCGTAGTCGCCTTCGGGCAGCTCAAAGTAGTTCTTGAGTGCAGAGTGGGTGTAGGCGTAAAGACCCACGTGGCGGCGTACCGGGCTCTTCTCCATTGTTTCACGGGCTTTTTCCGGCTTGCGGATGGCAGGAATGGTGCTCTTGGAGAAAGCCATGGCATAGCCGTTCTTGTCTACCAGCACGGTGGTGCCGCTGTAGGGCGTGGTTTTCTTGGATTCCACGAGGCGGTCATATTCAGCCCAGTCCAGGTGGATGCAGGGGGTGAACACGTCGGCCGGGCAGGCCTTCCATTCATCGATGAGCTGCTGGATGACCCAGGGCGGGCAGAGGGGGTTATCGCCCTGCAGGTTCACGATGAAATCCGGTGCCGAATCCTGCTGACTTACAGCATCCCAGCAGCGCTCTGTGCCGCTGCGGCAGGTTTCGGCGGTCATGACCACAGGAACGCTTACGCCGTTGCAGTATTCCACGATGCGCTGGTCATCTGTGGCAACCACATAGCTGCAGTTCTCGTTGTGGCGGCAGATGGAGGCTGCGATGTCTGCTACGCGCTTAATCATCTCCACACCGGCAATCTTGACCAGCGGTTTGCCGGGCAGGCGGGTGGAGGCATAGCGGGCGGGAATAACGATAAGAATAGACTGGGACATAGGTAAACAGGTGCTTCTAGCGCACTTATACTAGCGCATTGAGTTCCTTTTGTCACGAAGAAAAGCACATTTTCACGGTGCTAATTTGCTCTTTGCTTGACAATGGCCCCGCAAAGTGCCTACAATAGACTCATGAACAGATATCTGCTGATGCCTCTTATTGCCACTACCGCGCTGTATGCTCAGGCTTCCGAATCCGTTTCTGATGCCTGCCGCAGTCTGCAGGATGCGTTGAATCGTGAGGCGTCCGTGCTGGAGCAGATTCAGAACAATCAGGATGCAGATGAGATGCTGCCGGAGCTGCGTGCTGTACTTCAGCAGTTGGCTGCTTTGTCAGTGGTGGATGAAAATGAGCTTTGGCTGTACATCGATAACACAGAGGGTGTGAAACAACCGCTGGTGGATGCTCTTAGTCAGATTGCCCTGCAGTTTTCGCGCCTGGAAGCGGCGGATTTCTATCATCATGCCGGGCTGAGGGAGCTGCTTGCTCCGCAGACTGAGGAAACGCCCGATGTGCGGCGCGCTAAGCTCGAGAAAATCCACGCGGTCGATCATGACGATGATTAAATGAGCTGCTCTTTTCTTTCAGCAGCTCCTGCACATGTTCCAGCTCTTTGTCCATATAATCGGGCAGGTCATTCCGGTGGGCGGACATATTGGCGAACACTCGATCCCGGTATTCAATGGCAGCGGCGCGGGATTCTTCTTCAGAGCCGTATTGTAAATCCGAGAAGTAGCGGGTGATGATGCGCCCGCAGCGTTGAATGCTGACTCTCCAGCCTTGAAAGTCTGTGTTCTCGTAGGTGTATCGGGTGAGGTTTTTTGTTTTCATGAAAAAGGGGATGTAGCGTGATGATGCTACATCCCCTCTCGTAAGTTCAATAACTTGTATATAACTTAATCGTTCAATCTGTGTGTGACAGGGAAGGAAAGCTGTTCAATGGGATTATCCACATGCAGAATGATGGGGAGCTGCGTGCGCTTCAGTGCGGCAGCCAGCAATTTGCGCTGGATGAGGCGCACATCATTTTCCTTGAACAGGTAGTTGTTTTCCGCATTGAGAAGTGCTGATGGCGGAGTATTGCGATCCGCCAGTTCATGGATGATGCGGTTGGTGGTGCCGTGGGGAGGCTCCGCAAGAGCCCCGAATACATGGCTGTATTTCTCCTTGAGGTATACGCTCAGCAGGTAGATATCCACATCATACAGATTGCCGAGAGGTGCAAGGTGTCCGCCGGATTCTCCGTACATGCAGAAGTCTCCTAACATAATCTGGCGACGGCTCAGCGGTGAACAGAGCATCATGCCGCGGGATTCTGCGTGGGTCATGGAGATGGCTGTCTGCAGTCGCTTTTGCAGAGCGGAGCTCTCTTCTCCTCCAAGCGCGGCTGTGGCTGCTTTCTGTACATCATCCAACACTGCGGTGAAACAGCTGATACCCAGCGTCTCAGCCAGTTTGTTATCTGCATCAAAAGAAATACCACTTACATTCGAGATTCCCAGTGCTTCAATGCAGAGAACAGCCAGCAGGGCAGCGTTTTCATGAGCCATCGGGATGCACACCCCGGTAAAACCATTGTTTCGTACATTGTCGCGGATACCGCGTTCCAGTGCACTGCATATCAATTCTTCTTCCTGCGGCAGTTTGCGTGCCACCGCAGGACGGGTGAGATCTGCCACTTTGGCAGCGGATTCAAAGAAAGGAAGACGCTGCAGTGTTTCTCCGGTGCTGGAATATATTCCGGAGCCACCACCGTAAATGTTGCCACCGACGGAGCCTACGGCCCTGCAGCACACAACGGTGCTGCCGCTCATGGTGGCTTCCCAGCTTCTTACCTCTTCATCTGCCTTCGCAGAACCTGCGTACCATGGGGTGCAGGGCATGCGCACAATGATATCGTAATCATCTGCAGGCAGAAGTTCTTCATCGTTGGTGTCGACATAGAGCTTGCAGCCGCTGATGCTTACTCCGCCACAGTTTTCGAGTTCGGTGACACTGTCTTTTTCCAGCAGGTAGGGAACCAGTTGAATGCTTCGGTCTCTCTGCATCCAGGGGTCTGTGTCCTCATCTCCATCGCCCACCATACCGATGTACAGTTCATCATCACCTATGGTCAGCGTATAAGCCGCCAGCAGAAGCGGCGCGCTGCCCAGCTCCCGGGATAAGGATTCCAGGGCTGCCTTGGTCTGGTTGATATAGGAACGGCGCGTTACCAGATTGTGTGGTTCTACGCCACAAAGCGCGGCTGCCGGGGCAATTACGATGTCTGCTCCGTGGTCCAGACATTCGCGATAACCTTGTACAATGGCACGCAGATTGACAGAAAAATCGCCGGGAAGGGGGGCGTTCTGGATAATTCCGATTTTAGTAATGCTAGTACTCATTAGAAAAAGTCTGGTAGGGAGTTGTGTGTCTATACTGCATGTTTTATGTCAGAAATGCAAGCCTAAAAACTGTATTGCCTGAATAAATTTGCAAGAAGCAGCGCACTGAATAAGTCCGCTGCTTCAAGAAGGCCGAGGTCAGGAGAGTTCTTTCTGCCAGTATGCAAGGCGTCGGGCCGTGTTGTCTGGATTGGGTGCTCCCGGGTTGGTACGCAGCTCAAAGGCCCTGTTGAGATTAAACACTTCGTGAACATCTTCTCCGTATTCAGGAGAAATTTCCTTGAATTCTGCCAGAGTCAGTTCGTTTAGCGGTGTTCCTGTCCCAACCGATACGGCAACAGCCTTGCCGACAAGTTCATGCGCTTTGCGGAATGGCACACCGCGGCGCACCAGGTAATCGGCCAGGTCTGTGGCAAGGAGAAGGGGGTCGCTTACTGCTGCGGCACAACGGTCGGGGTTGATGCGCATGGCTGCCACCATTTCGGCATTGACGCGAAGCGCCAGACTGATTGTCTCAAATGAATCGAATAAGGGTTCCTTATCTTCCTGCAGGTCGCGGTTGTAGGTGAGCGGCAGGCCTTTTACAGCCACCATGACACTTACGAGATTGCCATACAGTCGCCCGCTTTTACCGCGAGTCAGCTCGCACACATCCGGATTCTTCTTCTGCGGCATGAGGCTGGAGCCGGTGGTGTGCGCATCACTCAGGGTGCAGTAACCGAACTCGGCACTGCTCCACAGCACCAGGTCCTCACTCAGGCGCGAAAGGTGGGTGCCGATGAGTGAGAGATCGAAAAGCGTTTCCATGATGTAGTCTCGGTCGGCGATGGCATCCATGGAATTTTCTGTTACGCTGTCAAAGCCCAGCTCGGCGGCAATCGCGTGGCGGTCAAGGTTGATGGTGCTGCCGGCAATGGCGCCGCTGCCAAGCGGACTGATGTTCACACGCTTGCGACAATCTGCCAGTCGCCCTGCATCACGCGCCAGCATTTCCACATATGCCAGCAGGTGGTGCCCGATGGTTACCGGCTGGGCGCGCTGCAGGTGGGTGTAACCGGGAATACGAACTTCTGCGTACTGGGTGGCTTTCTGTACCAGAGCTCGCTGCATATCCTTGAGTAGTTCCAGCGTGGTGTCAATCTGTGCGCGGCAATACAGGCGGGTATCGGTGGCAACCTGGTCATTGCGTGAGCGGGCTGTGTGCAGTTTGGCTCCAGGGGCTCCGATGCGGCGCGTCAGCTCACTTTCGATGTTCATGTGCACATCTTCCAGTTTCATGCTCCAGTTGAAATTACCCGCTTTGATATCAGCCAGAATTCCCTGTAACCCGTTGGCAATCGCATTGAACTCCTCTTCCGTGAGCATGCCGGCGTTCAGCTGCGCGCGGGCATGCGCAGTCGAGCCTGCTATATCGTGCTCATAGAGTTTCCAATCGTAAGATACGGATTCGCCATATTCCAATACTAAATCTGCTGTCGGCTGAGAAAATCGTCCTGTCCACATAGTGCGAAAAGCTTATCATCAATCCCGCGTATGCGCAAGCCGTAATGCTGCCATGTCCGTATGTATGGGGCCTGATTCTGCTCAGTGATGTGTAAAGAAATCGAGAAAATTCGTTTATTCGCACTTTCTCGTAATTCTGACATCGTTTAGTATGTGATGCTGCTGGATTATTATCTGGGGCGCCTGCGGTCGATGGTGTTGAATACGCCGGCCAGCAGGGTGCCGGAGATGCTGTGCCACACGCAGCAGATGGCGGATGCAACGGCGGCTTCCGGCATGGCTGGGAAATGGCGACCTGCGAGCACGGTAGCAAGCCCGGCATTCTGCATGCCGACCTCGATGCTCAGGGTGCGGCGCTTGGGGCGCGACATGCGGGTGAAACGCCCCACGATATAGCCGAGCCCATATCCCAGGAAATTGTGCAGAAAGATGGTGAGGAAGATGAGCGCTCCGCTGGTGAAGAAGCTGGCGCCTTTGGCGGCTGTGACGCCACCTACAATGCAGGCAAGTCCTATCACGGAGAGCCCCGGCATAACTTTGCAGAATTCGGCATAGGCGGGGCGATTTCCCCATTTGCCATTGCAGAAAGCGCCGATGGCCACTGGCAGGAGGGTGACCAGAAGAATACTGCGGAACATGCCGGCGGCATCTACCTCGATGCTTTCACCTGCCAGCCAGAGCATGAGCAGGGGGGTGACAAATGGCGCCAGCAGGGTGGAAACAGTGGTCATGCCGACGGAGTAGGGGACATCTCCCTTGCAAAGGAAGCTCATAATGTTGCTGGAGACGCCACCTGGACAACAGCCTACCAGGATGAGCCCTGCAGCAATACCGCGTGGTATGTCAAAACAGGCAACCAGAGCCCAGGCAGTGAGCGGCATGATGCTGAATTGAGCCAGGGTGCCGATGCCGATATCCAGCGGACGGGCTGCGAGAATGCGGAAATCAGCCGGACGCAGGGTCATGCCCATGGTCAGCATGATGAAGCCCAGTACGAGAGCCTGCACATCTCCCTGCACCCAGGTGAAGCAGCCGGGAAGAATGAATGCCAGCGCTGCTGCGGCCATGACAAAGGGTGAAGTATAACGCGATAACCAGGAGCTGATGCTTTGCAGTAGAGTCAACATGACAGCCCCGGATTGTACGCTGCTTCCGGCAAATTGCAAGTGGTAATAACACGAAAGCGTGTCAACTTCATAGAATTTCCTTGCCAAAGTCGGGGGCGGTGCGTAGAATAACCCGCGGTATGCGTTGCGTATCGTACGCATGCACCGTGTCCAAAATTTAACCGATTTTCACAACAATGGATTTCATTTCAGATTGCGCTGATTCCCTGACTCCTTCTCTTACCCTGGCTGTGACCAATAAGGCCAAGGAGATGAAGGCCCGTGGCGAGCAGGTCTATGGCCTGGCCGGTGGCGAACCCGATAAGGATACCCCTGAGAACATCAAGAAGGCTGCTATTGAAGCCCTTAACAACGGTGCTACCAAGTATACGCCCTCTGTGGGGCTGCCGCAGCTTCGCCAGGCTATTTCTGATAAGCTTAAGCGCGACAACGGTCTTAACTACACCCCCGATCAGATTTGTGTGTGCAGTGGTGCCAAGCCGGCTGTCTACACAGCTCTGCGTGCCACGATTTCCGCTGGTGACGAGGTGATTATTCCCTCTCCTTACTGGGTGAGCTACCCCTCCATGGTGGAACTGTGCGGCGGTACTCCTGTATTTGTGGAAACAAAGGCTGAGAATGGCTGGAAGATTACGCCCGAGGAGTTTGAGAACGCCATGACTCCCCGCACGAAGATGATTATCCTGACCACTCCGCACAACCCGACTGGCACGGTGTACACGGAGGAGGAACTGCGTGCTCTTGGTCAGATTGCTGTAGATGAGGATATTCTTATCATCGCTGATGAGATTTATGAGCACCTGATCTACGGGGATACCAAGCATGTTTCCATGGCTTCCCTGAGCGAGGATATCTACAACCTGACCATCACCATCAATGGCTTCTCCAAGGGGTATGCCATGACGGGCTGGCGTCTCGGCTACTCTGCTGCACCTGCTCACATTGCCAAGTATATCAAGCTTATTCAGGACCACACGGCATCCAACGCTACCACGTTCTGCCAGTATGGCGCGATTGAGGCTCTGACTGGTGACCAGAGTTTCATCTCTGACCTGCGTGAGGAATACGACTTCCGCCGCCAGTACGTGTACAGCCGCCTGAGCACCATGCCCAAAATCAAGGTAGTTGAACCCAAGGGTGCTTTCTACTTCTTTATCGATACCACGGAGCTTGGCATGGGTTCCCTGGAGCTGTGCGAGAAGCTGCTCGACCGCTACAAGGTTGCAGCCGTTCCCGGTATCGCTTTCGGTAACGATAACGCCATCCGTATTTCGTACTGCACTTCTCTGGATGTTCTCAAGGAAGGCCTTGACCGCATTGAGGACTTCTGCAAGAAGCATTAAGCTCTGGCTTGATACAGTAAAATATTTTCCGGCGCAGGTGAAACCACCTGCGCCGCTTTTTGTACGACCGGTTCAGCGGGAAAGAATGAAGGATTCGACCTCTGGAGAAAGCCAGCCTCCGGGCATTGGGATATGGTTCTGCAGTGCATGCCGGATGGTAGAAGATGAGGCCGGATGCATGCCCGAACAGATGAAGGTGCTGCGTACTCCCGGGCGGGATTGTGGCTCCTGCCCGCGGTGGTAGACGATGAAGTGCAACAGCTCGCAGAGGTAATCATAGCGAGCCCAGCGGTGCAACTGTTCCCATTGGTCTGTGCCCATGAGCCAGAAAAGCTCATGGGCGGGGTGCTGCAGATGCCAGAGTTCGGCTATTCTCCAGCTCCAGCTGGGAGGAGGTAGTTGTAAATCCAGTTCGCTTACGGTAGCCCACGGGAGAGGAGCTGTAGCCAGCCGGAGCATATGCAGACGCTCGGAATCTGAGAAATATGAAGAGCTACCCTGCTTGAAGGGGGAACATGCTGCCGGAAGAAATACCACAGTATCCAGTCCGCATTGCTGCCGGGCAGCTTCGGCTATGGTCAGATGCCCGGTATGCACAGGGTCAAACGACCCGCCGAACAGACAGGTTTTCATTTACAAACCGGTGGTGTTTTTGTAGGGCAGGAACCCGCCGATGGGCACTTTCACGAACTTGCGCTCTACGGGAAGACGGCGGTAATGCTTGATAAATTCGCTCAGGTTGCCGTAGTTAATGGAATTTTTGGTCACGCCCTGGTGGCCGCAGTTCACATCAATATTGAAGTGTAATTCAGCATGAAGATGGGCTGTGAACATGCCGTTATTGGTGCCGATTGTGCCGACTTTTGCACCGCGCCCCACCAACTGTCCCAGGCGTACATTAATGCTGTCGAGGTGTGAATACAGGGTCTGGCAACAAAGGACTTTGCCTGTTTTGGGTTCACGGAAGGCATGTCGTACGATGACGACCTTCCCCCAGCGGCCGCGGGCATCTGCCGCGTAGGTGACAAGCCCCATGCCAATCGAATATACCGGATCCCCTAAATCAGAATTGCCACCTCCATTGCCATTCCAATCTTCACCCAGGTGCCTGGGTGTAGCGAGGCGAAGACCGCGGGATTTGTAATAGCCTTTGCCATCGGGCTTACCTACAGGAAAATCAAAACCATCTGCCAGCGGTACGTAGGCCCATTGCCCATCGGGCGACTTTTTTGCCATGACCGCGGCATCAGCCTGCATACCGGCTACTGCCAGCCCCAGGGCTGACACGAAGAACAGAAGTCGGAGTACACGCAACATGCCAGCATGCTATCATAAGCATACCGGCTCTGGCAAGCATCAAAAGCTGCATGTCGCGGATTATATCGACGGGGCCTTTTCCTTTCTCCGTCCACGATGCAGGCCGGGCGTTCAGATTGCGGCTGCTTTATAGATGTCGGCTGCTTCCTTGGCCGTGATGGGATGCACCCCGGGGAGTGTGGGAGTGGCGACTCCGCCTCCATACACATGACAAGCTGCTTGTGCCATGGCATCGAAATCCGCATTGGCTGGAATACCAAGCTCCTGCATGGTCTGGGGTAATCCCAGCTCGCGATACCAGCTCCGCAGTCGGGATATGCCTTCCTGTATCACGGCTGCCGTGTCCCGGTGCGGTGCAACTCCCATGACATTGACTGCCCATTGGGCAAAAATGCCGGCATTAGCGGGCCAGACTGCTTCCATATAGGCTGGTACAATAACGGCGAGTCCGGCGCCGTGCGGCACATCGTACAATGCACTCAGTTCGTGTTCCAGTCCGTGGCAGGCCCAGCTTTGCTCCCGCCCCAGTCCGAGCAGGTCGTTGTGTGCAATCGTGCCGCTGAGCGCCAGCTGCCCCCAGGCATCAACATCGGCCAGATTCCTGTTGAGCTTCCGGGCTTCGAGCATGATGGTGCGCATGGTGGCTTCGGCCAGTGCATCTGTTAAATCGGTCTGTGTGGTGTTGGTGAAGTAACGCTCGAATATATGGCAGAGCATGTCGCATGCTCCATAGGCCATCTGTTCTTTTGGCAGAGTCAGGAACAGAGTCGGGTCAACAATGCTGAGAACCGGCCGCAGCATCATGTGTTTGAAGCCCAGTTTGCGTTTTGTTTGTTCATCCGACAGGACGGTGTTCGGGCTGTTCTCGCTACCTGCAGCGGGCAAGGTAAGCACGGTGGCAACGGGCAGGGGATTGTGTTCTGGAATGGAGCCTTTGTGGGAATATAGCTCCCAGATATCGCAGGTGTTCGGAGTGCCCACGGCTATGCCCTTGGCCGAATCAATCACACTGCCTCCACCGACTGCGAGTACGAGGGTCACTCCTTCTTTCCTGCAGAGTTCGATGCCCTGACGCACGAGTGCAACGCTTGGATTCGGCTTGACCCCGCCTAGTTCCACATAGCTGATACCTGCTGCATCCAGGCTGTTGCGGATGCGTTCAATCGTTCCTGTGCGAATGACACTGCCACCACCGTAGTGCAGCAGAATTCTTCCGCTGATTAACGGGCTGAGCAGTTTTCCGATGTTAAGATGTTCTCCCGGTCCGTACACATACCGTGTGGAGTTGCAGTAGTTGAAATTCAGCATGTGTTCATTCTAGCATAGAGCGGAGGGGGTGTCCATGCAAAATGACGCCGAAAGGGGTTGCCTTTTGCGCGGGTGCGCGATAAAATGCCGCCACTTGCCATGCGGATGAAATTTGGATTACATATGATATGTCTGGCCTCTGTTCTGGGAATGGTGGCTTGCCAGCAGCAACAGCAACAACAGCAGCAGACACAGGTTGTGGAGACGGTTCCTGCTGTGAAACCTGTTCAAGTCAAGCCTCGTCCCGTTGTGAAGCCCCGGCCTGTTGTAAAACCTCGTCCCCTTGTCAAGCCGATTCAGGTGAAGCCGGTTGTGAAGCCTGAGCCCAGCGAAACAATTGCAGAAACTGCTACATCCCATTCCGAACCGGAGCAGGAAGCCGTGAAACAGCCTGTTCGTTTGAAGCCTTTGGCTAAACGCGTGAGCCATGTGCCGATGAAAGGTAAATATGTGGCGCTCACTTTTGACGACGGCCCCCATGCTTCCCTTACCCCCAGAGCGTTGGATATTCTGAACCGCCATGGTGCTAAAGGTACATTCTTCATGCTTGGGAGCAATGCTTTGCGTAATCAATCTGTTGTAGCCCGTGCTGCAGCAGAAGGGCACGAACTGGGCGTGCACACCTGGACTCATATCAAGATGAACTCATCTTCCCGCGCCAAGGTGGATAGAGAGGTGACCCGTACACAGAATCTGCTGGGCAAGATTTCCGGTACCTATCCTCGTGTGATGCGCCCTCCTTACGGGGCGACGAATCAGACGCTTGTCAACCACATGTATAACCGCTATGGGATGGCTTCCGTATTGTGGGATGTGGACACTCTTGACTGGCGCAAACCCGGTGTGAGCAAAGTTGTTTCAACGGCCGTATCGAAAGCACGCCCCGGTTCTATTATTCTGGTGCATGATATTCATGCTTCGACGCTGAATGCGCTGGAGGATATTGTGACTGGGTTGCAGGCTCGTGGATTCAAGCTGGTGACTGTGTCTGAGTTGTTGCTGCTGGCCAGGAAGGAAGCGGAGATGCCGGCGCCCCCGGCCGAACCGGAAACTCCTGTGCAGGAAATACCTGAAAGCTCTGATACTGAAGCGCAGCCCCAGCCTGTTGAGGTTCCGACGCAGCTTGTGCAGCCGACTGCCCAGCAGGAAGCGGATATGCACGCCGCCAGTGATGTGGCTCCCACTCTTCAACCTGTGAATTTCATTCTTCCATAATTTCATGAGCAAAACCGCAATGAAGGGAAAAGTTTATCTGATAGGTGCAGGCCCCGGAGACCCCGGCCTGATGACTCTGAAAGGCCGCGATTTGATTGCCCAGGCTGATTGCCTGGTGTACGATGCCCTGGCTTCCCCCGCCATGTTGTCGTGGCTTAAACCGGGGTGTGAGCAGATATTTGTGGGCAAGCGTGCCGGTAATCACGCGATGCCGCAGGATGATATCAATGCGCTTCTAGTGAAATGTGCGGGTAAATATGCTTGCACCGTGCGCCTGAAAGGGGGAGACCCATATGTGTTCGGGCGTGGTGGGGAAGAAGCCCTGGCTTTACATGCCGCTTCGGTGCCTTTCGAAGTGGTACCGGGAATAAGTTCTGCCATTGCCGGACCGGCGTACGCCGGTATACCTGTGACGCACCGGGATTTCTGCAACCAGTTTACCGTGTTCACGGGGCACGAAAGTGCCCGGAAAACGGAGTCATCGCTGGATATTGCCGGAATTGCCGCGGCCGGTGGCACAAAAGTGATGCTGATGGGGATGAGCCGCCTGCGTGAAACGCTGCAGGCCCTCATGGATGCCGGGCAACCGGGGGCTGTGCCTGCTGCCGCCATTCAGTGGGCTGCAACCGGACGTCAGAAGAGGGTCTGTGCGACTGTGGCAACCCTGGCTGATGCTGTTGAAACAGCGGGAATTGCTTCTCCTGCGGTCGTGGTAATCGGGCAGGTGGTGCAGCTTGCTTCACAGCTGGATTGGCGCGCGGAGCTGCCGCTTTGTGGTCGCCGCATTGTAGTGACCCGCACACGCGAACAGGCCAGTGAATTGAGCAGTCGGCTGGAATCGCTTGGAGCCGATGTGATTGAATTGCCGACTATTCGTATTTCTGACCCGACGGATAAACGTGATTTTGCTGAAGCCGTGGTGGATGCACCGCATTACGACTGGCTTGTATTCTCGAGTCCGAATGGTGTGCGTCGCTTTTTCCAGGCGTTCTTTGCCGTATACGAAGATATACGCGAAATTGGTGGTGCACGAATTGCTGCAGTTGGCGCAGGGACGGCGGCAGAGCTTAAGAAATACGGCCTGATGGTGGATGTGATGCCCCGGAAGGCAGTGGCAGAGGAGTTGATTGCTGAATTTGACCGGAAGGGGGACGAGTTCGGCGGTGTGGCAAACGTGACCATGCTCTGGGTGCATGGTGAACAGGCTCGCCGAGTCATCTATGATGAGTTAATGAAACGCCAGGCCATTGTGGATGAATGTCTGGCATATAGCACCGTTCCTGAAACAGAAGATACGACCGGGGCGCAGAAACGGCTGCGCGAGGAAGGTGCCGACATTATCACCTTTACAAGCAGCAGCACAGTGCGCCATTTCATGGGCTTGAATATTCCTTTGCCTCATGGTTGCAAAATTGCCAGTATCGGCCCGGTGACAACGGCTACATTGGCTGAATATGGGCTTAAACCTGATGTGGAGGCTGCTGAGCACACGATTCCCAGTCTTGTGTCAGCGCTTACCGAATTGAAAGATTGAACATGAGCGGTTCTTTGCACATGTATTGCCTGGGGGTGAATTACCGCAACTGCCCGGTTGCGGTGCGCGAGCAGTTTGCTGTTCCCAGACACCAGCTGTCTGAGACGAATCTCAAACTTGCTTCATTGCCAGGTGTGCAGGAATGTGTGTTGCTTTCTACGTGTAACCGGACTGAAATTTATTACTGGAGCACCTCGTCTGAAGACGAGCCTCAATCGGCTATCCTGTCTCATTTCCTCGGAAATGCGCCGGCATCAGAGACTCGCCGCAGGTTATTTTATCTGCACAGGGATGAAGAAGCTCTGTTCCATCTGGCAGCCGTGGCATCGGGGCTAGATTCCATGGTGTTGGGTGAGACTGAAATCTTCGGTCAGCTCAAGGATGCGTACCAGGTGGCGCTTGAAGCCGGGACGACGGCCTCCTTCGCCAACCGCACATTTCAGCGTGTGTTCACCGTCGGTAAGAAAGTCCGCAGTTCATCGCACATTACATCCGGCCCTACATCAGTAGGCGCTGCGGCGGTGCAGATGGCTCAAGGCGTGTTCAAAGAGCTGGCTGGTGCTCAGGTGCTGGTGGTGGGGGCAGGTGAGGTGGCACGTACCACCGCGCAGAGCCTGCGTTCGCGAGGCGCTCAGAGCATTTTTGTAGCCAATCGTTCCTATGAGCGAGCAGTGGATCTTGCCTCGCAGGTGGGTGGCAACGTGATCCGGTTTACGGAATGGATTCCATATCTGGAAAATATTGATATCGTCATTGTTTCCACGGCATCGCCAGCATATGTCGTTTCGCCTCAGGTGTTGGAACAGGTGCAGCAGACTCGCCGGCGACCGCTTTTCCTGATTGATTTGTCTGTGCCGCGAAATGTTAATCCCGCTTGTTCTCTGGTGGACGATGTGTACGTGTATGATATGGATGCCCTGGAGGAAATGACCGCGGAAACCCGGCGGCAGCGCAGTGCGGAAATTTACCATTGCGAACAGATTATCCGGGAGTGGCTGCGAGAGGACGGAAAGACCCTTTTTTCTCTGCGCGCAGGGCAGTTACAGCAGGATTGATTTTTTTTGAAGAAAATTGAACATCTGTTATGCGGAATTGTCTATACGCTATCTTCTCTTCCTTCTGAACCGTTATTCTGTAATATGGACAAGCAGCCGCATTTTTCAAGTTCTGTTTCTGAAGAACAAATTGTCGCTCTTTTGTCGACATTGCGCGTGGAGCAAACACCGGAGGCTGATTTTGAAGCCCGTTTCCTGGAGGAATTCCATGAGCGAGTAGCGAGAGAAGCGGTTTGCTGTCCTGCGCGGCGGCATCTTCTGGCGCATTTGCTGCAATTGCTTGATAATGTCGGTCGCGGTCGCTTTGCGTTTGGCGCGTCTGCATTTGGTTTCGGCGCACTGGCGCTTTGTTATGCTTTGTTCCCGGGAGCTCAGAGCGGTGTGGAGACAGCAGCTGCCGTGGCTCCCGGGAAAAATGAAGCACCTTTGCTGATTCCCGCCTTATCACATGATCTGGCGGATTGTACATCTATCCGGGTGGAACCGGTACAATCTGTTTTTGAGGTCGGTGGTGTGACTATAACCAGAGGAGCCAATACCACGGTAATTGAAGTGCCTCATTCCTACGTGCCGGCGCAGCGTGGTTCAGAAGCGGGAAAGGCTGCTAACCGCGTGTTGTTGCCGTCCAGCGCTGTACGGTACGCTTTCTGAACCCAGGAAGACGTTTTCTTGAGTACAACCCTCGATGGAGTGGGATTCTGGCTTGCATTGATAACAGGCATTTGATATACTCCGATGCGCAATGGAAGTTGAGTGCAGCAAATGCCAGCAGAAGTTTGAGGGCGATGTGGTTGATATGCCCGTTTGCCCTGATTGCCTGAGAAAAGAGTTTACCATCACTGCCACCCGCCTGGATGAGCAGGAGCGGGCTGAATTAGTTGCAGAATATGCGGCTTCGATGAAGCGCCAGTCTGCCCGCGCTGCAGCAATGGGTGTGGTGTATGCATCTGGTAGCGCCTTTGATGCTGGGCGTCTCCTGCGTCTCGCTCTGGGAATCGGCTTGTTCCTCGTCTGCGCGCTTATATTCTTTATCAGCGATAAAGACACTGGCATCAACTTCCTGACCGATGGAGATATCAGCACGCAGCGTATATTTTCCATGGTGTTCTGTGGTGCGGCTGCTGTGTTGATTGCAACAGCGCCGGTGTATTTCAAAAAGATTGCCTATATTGCAGCTTTTTGCGTTCTCTTGTTGGGGTGGGTTATGCCTGACTTGCTGGCGGCTGCTCTGAAAGCAGCTGAAGAAGAGCGGAAAAACACGCTGGCATTAAATGCTACTGAAGAAAAGAAGCAGCTGGATTCAGAGGGTGGCCCGGTTTTGACGGATGCTGATCTGCAGGTGTTCTATGCTTTGCGTTCTGTTTCTCACCGCCTTTCTCACTATGCTGTTTTTATTGATAAACAGGATAGCCGAACTCGTGAAATTGTCCGTGAGGCACTTGGCCGTTTGCTGCAGGCTGAGTACACCCGGGCCTATACCCGTGCCAACGGTGCTTTGTTTGTCTGTAATAATGTGCCGGGAACCCGCCGTAATATTTCAGATGTTCTGGTGCGCTTTGGCACGGTGACTCATGCCGTACCGGACAAAGGGGTGTATGAAGTGCGCTTTGACCCGGATCGTGCCAATATGGTGAGCCAGTATTCCCCGGAGGTGCTCACATCTCCCATGCATGCATCGTATGTTGCTGCAAATTTAAGTGAGTTGCGGTGCCTTGATCCGCTTCGCGTTCGTATGTCTGCCCGGTCTCTGGCCAATTCGGATGTCCAGGTTCTGCGCGGTGAGATTCGCCAGACTCTGCTGGAAGTCCTGCAAGACCCCTGGGCGTCAGCACCCGATACTTATTCGGCGTTAATTGATGCTCTGGTGGTATACAGTTTTAAAAAAGATAAGGAGGCCACGCAGGTGTGCTACAATTATTTTGAAGCCCGCCATTCATTGAAGCGAGAAGTCAACAGGAATGTAATCCGCTACCTCATCATGCAGAATCCAGCAGCCATGGTTTCGCCTATTATTGATTTGTGGACAGAAAATCCTGTGGAATGGGCAGATATGTTGTCGCTGCTTGGTTTCAGAGCACAGGCACCGCTCCTTGCCAGATTGAAAAAGACTGAAAATATTCGACTTATAGGCTCGATTCTCAAATACATGGAGAATCATGGCACCGCTGAAGCTCTACCTGCAATAGAGCCGTTCCTGGAATATCCTGATTCTATTATCCGCCATTCTGCCCGCGCTGCTGTAACCGCATTGCAGACCCGGAAGTGAATAAAAATTAGTCGTAGAAAAATCTCATATGTCCGCCAGACTTATTCAGTTACTTACAGGTGCATTTCTTTTCTTCTGTCTGGGAATTGCCGTTTTCCCTGTGTTGTTCCCTTCCAAATTGGAAAGAAAAGTGGCCACAGTCCGTTCGGAGGCAGCCACTACGATTAAGCGCGATCATCAGATTGACGACTGGGATACAGATGAGCAGGTGGAGGACGATGACTCGGCATGGGAGGAAGAACCAGAAGATACCACGCCTGATCGTCGTATTGCCCGTCAGGATGATGAGACCTTCGATGAAGAGGATGTGCCTATCGACCCGAAGCAGAATGTTGTGCCAGATGCCCGTGTTCAGGCCGAATTCACTTCCGCCCTGGGTGAAATGCGCCGCTTTGCGAAGGCTCTGGAAAAACAGGAGGCAGACAATTTTATCAACGATGAGTTCAAGGCTGCTGACTGGGCAGACCCTGAAAAAATATATTTCACCCTTGCCGATCGCATGCTGAGCAAGATGGGCAAGCTGGATGAAGCCACCATTATGCGGAAACTTCAAGAGCCGGAATGCCGCCTTGATCTTGAGCGCATTACTTTGATTCGCAAGGCTGGGTCACAGTCTTTGCGCACGGTGGCAACCCGGCCCAAAGGCAAGGAGTTGCTGGCAGCTTTGTCCCGCGATTTAAACTGGATGACCAATTTGTTGCATTCCGGCCCCACCAAGCAGATGGAACAGGTGCTTTGTTACCTTGAAACTCTGTATGGTATGATTGGAGAGCAGGAGATGAGTAATCCTGTGACCCGCCGAATTGCTACCACAACGGCACTTGAATTTGCCCGGGAAGGGTGGGGTGAACAAGAGATGGTCAATCGTTTCAAGTACTATAATGGTAGCTGGAAAGAGGGTAAGCTGAATATTGCTTTCGATGATTTGCAGTATTGGGAAACCCGTTTTGTGACCGGTTGTAAACAGCCTGCTGACGGCGCAGGTAGCTGGGGTTCCCCCCGCAACTTGACATGGCACCGTGACAATGTCCGCCTGCCCATGGAGCAATATCTCGGTGCAGAGTGTCAGCTTGCATACCGTTTGCGTAATGTTGCTGGTGACTCCGTGTTTTCGTCTGAATACCTTGCTCCCATCTGGAAATACGTGAACTTCACGACCGGCTGGGCCTATCGTGAAATCGGTGGTGTGTGTGGTGCGCTCTCTCACTATGCTACATTCAGTGCCTTGGCTGCAGGTTTACCTGCCTCCACTATGGGCGAACCCGGCCACTGCGCCTACGCTATGCGCATCGGGAACGAATGGCACCGTGGTAACTCCATCTATTGGCAGCATTCTCTGCATAAGACTTTCTGGGATGAGCCCGAGTGGGGGTATCTGATTTTGACTCAGAAGCTGTATGATGAACGCTTCAAGACCCTTTCGGCCGATATCATGGTTGCCATGGCGGACTTCCTGACGGCTCGTCGCAAGATGAAGGCTGCGTTCACCTGCTATGAGATTGCTATCAAGGCACAGCCTAACAACTGGCCAGCCTTGAAGCGTTATGCCGCCTACCTCAAGCTCAAAGCCCCGCAGGATAAAGACAAGTGGATGACTCTGCATGATACGGTGATGGATGGCATGGGTAAGGAGCATTACCATGCTGCAGCAACGATGCAGGCTCGCTATGTATACCCGAATCTGGCGCCGTTGGTGAAGGACAGAGCCAAGCTTAACAAGATGTATTCCGGCTTGTTTGCCCACTTCAAGGATTGGGGGGCGAATCGCTGGGATATCACGCCGATCCTGGATGCTCAGATTAGTACTTGCGCATCAGACGACGATAAGCGCGCATATTTGAAAGAGGTGCTTCGCGTGTTGATGCGCCGTCCGGATTACGCAGGCGCCGTGCTGACATGGGGGCTGGGGTACATCTCCCAGCTGCCTGAAGGGGATGGCAAAATCCAGGATGAGTTTACCAACATGCTGGTGCAGGCTATGAGCCGTTCTGGTACTTCCAGAAAGGATATGGATGCTACATGGGCAACCTTGGGCGAGGCCATCCATGCTGCAGCTAAAAATAAAGAGCGCCGCACATTCCAGTCTATTGGCAAGCTCTCATATAACAAATGCAAGAAGAAATTCAACAAGAAAGGCCCCCGTATCAAAGGTTTCTCCGGGCGAGTTGTCTCCGCCACGGGCTGGATTGATACGGCAACTACCATTGGTGATATGTCACAGTGTTGTCTCCACTGGGGGGTGCTGCAGCGATTCGGCGGTGCCATGCCCGGCAAATTTGAGGGCAAGGCAGGGCTTACCGTCGGCATGGAGAAAAAATGCGATATCACCGGTGTCGTCTGCGTGAGCAGCGAAAAACAGCTCAAAAATGACCGTCCCTTCTACATTGAGACATCTGATGATGGCCAGAACTGGTATCGCGCCAGACCAGATGGGGTAATTTCAGGAAATCAGATTCGTTTTGACCTCAAGAAGAGCAATGTTTCGGGCAAGTATGTCCGCATGCTGCGTGAGGGCGATAAATATGAACCCGGGATTGCAGGCTTCTATGTCTATGGCTCTCCTCAGAAAAATTGATTGAGTGTAAAAATATGAAAAAGTTTGTATTAAACATTCTTGCAGGTATGATGCTGGCGTTGCTGCCTGCCAAAGCGGCCATTGCCCGCACGTATCCGGATGCCCTGGCTAAGGCCGGCAAGAATCCCATCGTCATCTTCATTTATGGCGCCAATTATGACAAGGTGGGGCAGAAGGCGCATGAGGAATTCGTCAAGAAAAACAAGATTTCACCCTTTATCAAGCAGGCTACATTCCTGGAAATGCCGCTTTACCAGCAGCCTAATGACCGGGAAAAAAAGGATATGGAGAAACGCCTGGGGAACCGGAGACTGCCTGGCGGAATCTGGAATTATCCGTGCCTTGCTGTGGTGGATTCAAGTGGTAACCTGCGAGCCATTGTGCAGAAACCAGAAGAGATGAAAGACCCGGCGATTGCTCTGGAAGCGCTGAAAGTGCATCTGGATAATTTTTACAAGCAGGAAAAGCTTCTGGAGCGTGCCCGCAAGGCAAAGGGGGAGAAAAAGGCGGATTTGTTGCTTGAAGCCGCCAACATCGACATTGAAATGCCGAAGGATTTCCTCAGCAAGGGGGAGAAAAATAATCTGGAAGATGAGGCCGGGCTGGGTAACCGATTGTCATTTGACCCCACCTCACTTGTTGAGGCATTGCAAATCAAATCATATGATGAGGCTAATGCTCATGTACGCCGCATGATGGCTCAGGGTGGTTATTCCAAGTTGCAGCGTCAGATGATGATGGCCGCGTACGCCGGCCATTTGCGCCGCGGCGGAGAAAACATGAAACCTGCATCCAAGGAGCGACTGCGTGCGCTCTATACGGAGATGCGTAATATTGACCCTAAATCCACCTATGGAGCCTACGCTGAGGGTGCCCTGGTTATCTGGGTTGAGGGGGGAACTCTGACAGACCAGCCGGCGCCTGCTGAAATTAATCGCGTGGGCAATGTCCCAGATGATGGGAACAGTTCGGGCTCAGGAACTCGCACTGCCATGGGGGACACCGTGATTTCAACTGATGATGTGGGTTCCGTGGATAGTGATTTTGAAGGACCGGAAGATGAGGAGGAGTAAGATTGATTTCATGTGTCACCAAACGTGACATGAGTTCATATAATCCTTGAATTCAGAAACCGGGAGGAGTAATCTTCTCCCGGTATTTTGTTTGATAAGATGATGGGATTGCTTGTTTTTGTCTTCTGTGTGTTCCTTCTGGTTGTCGGATACCTGGTGTACGGGCGTTTTGCAGAACACGTGTATGGGGTGGATTTAAATGCCGAAATGCCCTGCGTGAAAAATCCTGATGGCGTGGATTATGTGCCATTGCCAACCTGGCGCGTGTTCCTGATTCAATTACTTAATATCGCAGGCCTTGGTCCGGTGGTGGGGGCTGTTTCCGGCTGTCTGTTCGGCCCGGTTGCCTTGTTGTGGATTGTGCTGGGGTGTATTCTGGCCGGTGCCATGCATGATTTTCTTTCGGCGCTGATGTCTGCCCAGCGCAATGGCGGCAACCTGCCTGAGCTGGTGGGTGAGAACCTGGGGGAAACAGCGCGAGTGGTGATGCGTTTTGTCTGTATTTTCCTGCTGTTGATGGTCGGAGTTGTGTTTACGCTGCTGCCTGCGGGCATGCTTCATGGCGTATTTGGGGGCTTGTCGCCCTTGGCGTGGAGCTGTATCATCTTGGGATATTATTTCCTTGCTACCATTCTGCCCATTCAGACTATCATCGGTCGCATCTATCCTGTTTTCGGCATGCTGTTCCTGTTTATGACAGTCGGGTTGAGTGTGATGCTGCCGTTGTGCGGTTACGAGGTGTTGCCGAATCTGGATTTCTTCACCAATCAGCATCCCAAAGGTATCAGTGTGTGGCCTGCGCTTTTTGTAACGATTGCCTGCGGAGCCATATCCGGATTTCATGCAACTCAGAGTCCGATGATGGTGAGATGCCTGCCTCAGATGCGGAGCATGCGCCGCGTTTTTTACGGGGCAATGATTGTGGAAGGTATGGTGGCTTTGGTATGGGCTGTTGTGGGTCTTTCTCTCCGCGATGTGATTCTGGGCGGTGGACAGACATTGCTGCAGCTCACGCTGGATAATCCCTCAACCGCTGTTTATGCAGCCTGTCTCGAACTTCTGGGCGAGCAGGGGGGCATGCTGGCTCTCCTGGGGGTTGTTGTGCTGGCTATTACCAGCGGAGATACGGCCATGCGCTGCTGCCGTCTGATGCTGGCGGATGTGGTGCGCGTTTCCCAGCAACCCGTCATGAAGCGTCTGGCGCTAGCCGTTCCTCTTTTTGTGGTGGTTATCGTGATATCGCAGATAGATTTCAGTGTCATCTGGCGCTACTTCGGATGGGGAAATCAGTTGCTTTCCTGCTTTACACTGTGGAGCATCAGTGTCTGTCTGCGCAAGCGTGCCAGACTCTGGCTTATTTCCGTACTCCCGGCTTTGTTTATGACTTGCATGTGCACAACTTTCTTTTTCCACGCGCCCGAATGTGGTTTGAATCTTTCATCTGGCGTTTCAACCGGAATTGGGGGTGTTGTTTCAGCTCTTTGTCTGCTGGCCTTTCTCTGCGGTGCTCGCCGGAACGCTGACAATGGTCTGGAATAAACAATTG
>JAFZGH010000288.1 GCA_017555465.1 Akkermansia sp.
GAAATGGTACCCATGATACTGTTCGGGCGACCAGGAAGGTAGAGCACATCCAGGCCTTCCTGCATCAGCTGCATGAGTTTTTCACGCAAGGTACGGCTGTCACTCTTGCGGAAATTGAATGAAAGGACTTTGCTGCCGGTCTCGTTGATCACTTTCATTACCGCCGGTGAAGGAACGAGAATCTCCTCCACCATGAAGGCAACATTCTCAGCTCCACCCATCGCCTTGATAATAGCGGGGAGCGATACCTCATCCACACGGTTGAGGATGTAAAAAGACGGCTGTGAGGGGCGGCCTTCTGCCCCGTAAATTCGAACTGTTGCCATGTGTCTATTATACAGCCTGCCAGACTTTTGTCAACATAACTTCTAGTGTATACTCTAAGAAAATTGTTATTTCTCCGGCTCCTGTGGCAGGAGCTGGCGCATCCACTGTCCGGCCTCCGGGGACTGCTGTTCCACATTTTCAATCATGGCAGGCAGCCAGGGCTGCAGACAAAGCGAGGAGAGATGAAAACAGGCAAAAATCACACAGACAGCCAGGATCTGACGACCGAGAGCCAGAGGCTTGAGCATCAGCGGCAGCGTAGCACAACGCGCATCCCACAGGGAAATACCGCGACTGCGAAGCATCCACCAGGAATACCCCATCATGAACAGAGGCAGCAGTGATACCATCATTCCCATGCCGCCGATAAACACCAGACACGCGCGAGAAAACGCACGCCCCAAGGTCATCGGGCCACTGTTCACACTGCGCACGTGAATTCCCAGCATAGCCTTGCCGGGTGTAGTCCCCAGATACGCCACCAATATGGATTCCAGCGCCACAAAAGCCACCCATACCAGCGGACTGGAGGGCAGCAGCACAGCATCAAAGGGAATCTGGCGCACATACATCACCCCGTAAACCAACGCCATGTACAGCGCCATATCCACAAGTCTGGCCAGCAGACGCGCCGCAGGAGAGGGCAGATACACCCTCACCGCGTCCTCTGGCACCCCGGCAGGAGTCTCCTCGGTATCCGCCGGCACATCGGGCAACGGCTCCGGTTCATCCGCAGGCTTTTCCTGCAGAAAATCTGCCAGTGCAGGCAGCTCGCGCAAAGGCATCCACTGTTCGCACCCGGCATGCCAGCCCCGGGTATCCGGCGTCAGGTCCCCCATCTGCACCAGCGAAAGCACATCCGGCACGGTGGCAGGTCCACATTTTTTGTTATCTGCTATCCAGTAGATATCCATACGTTAATTAGAACGAAGTGCCTTGGCCGGATCCTGACGAGACACGATGAAAGCCGGAATAATGGCCGCCACCGTCACCATGATAAAGGCCTGGAATGCCTGCCATGCAAAAGTGGCGGGGTCATACACAGCCGGCATGGTGATACCATGTGCCTGCATGGGGAACGGGTCCATACCGATGCTGGCCAGAGCCGCCTGAATCTCCAGGCGGTAATACAGCACCAGCAGCGCCAGCAACACGCCCAGCACCGCCCCGACAGTGCCGATAATAACACCCTGCCAGGCAAAGATGCCCATAATCTTACCGGGGGTAGCCCCCAGCGCCTGCAGCACGGCAATTTCACGCTTGCGCTGCATGGACATGGTGAACATCACCGCCATAATGCAGAAGCTCGCAATCAGCGAGATAATAGAAAGCACAAAGCTCATCATCACGCGCTCATTGGCAATCAGCTCATACCACTGTTCAAAACTACGGGTCCAGGGGGCAATGAACCATGATACGCCATTCGGATACAGGGAGGCGGGCGGATCAAGCGCGGGCAGCAGCTTCTGCATATCGGCCTCTACGGTGCCGGGGGCATTGACATCCTGCACACGCACACAGATACCCTGCACCTGGCTGGTACCGCCGGCGGAAAGCCCCAGCACATCCTGCGCAATCTGCAGCGGCAGGTACACATTCGGCCCGGGCATATTCTCAGGCGCCTGGTAAACACCCACAATGCGCAAATCCATCGGCATCACCATTTCATTGATGCTCTTCACCGCCTTGCCATCTTCCTTATCGCGGTCCAGCCCGGCCAGCGTGGTGGCCGTTTCCTGCCAGAGCTGCTGCTGTTCTGCAGTAAAGGGAATACCCTCGCGGTGGCTCTGCGCCAGGTGGTACAGGGTGGAGCAGGCGTCTTTTTCGCTCTGGCGCAGGTCTTTGGCGTTGAACTTCAAAATATGGTTCACCACCGTTTCCAGCCGGGCATCCTCCACCGCTATCCCCTGCTCTGTGGCAGCCGCCCCCTCAAACACCCCGGCAATAGCCTGCATGAAAGGTTTATTCTCGTGCGTCTGCAAGGGCTTCTGAATCATGGCATAAATATCCGCCACTTCATCCAGGCTCCCCACGGGGGTGAGGTGCAGACTGTCGCCCACACCCAGGTGCAGCGCATTGGCCGTCACAGCAGAAATCACGCATTCCTGGTCCAGGCCTTCTCCAAAATCAAACGTCCCCTCGCGGAGCATGGGAAGCAGCGGGGCTACCTGCTGCTCATTGTGCGGCTCAATGGCCGTGAACTGCACCGTCATGCGTCCGGCATGGCTCTGGGCAAAGGCATCGCCCTCCAGCTGGGGGTATACACTCACCACCTGTGGCAGCTGCCGGATATTGTCGGACACCTCATTCCAATCCACCAGGTCATCCGTAATGGCCGTGCGCTGGTAGCCGTTCGACATCGCCACAACATAATGGGGGGCAAAGGCCAGCACCCGGTTTTCCATCTCGCGCTGCAGACCTTCCATGACAGACAGCACCACGATAAGCACCATCACGCCCAGCGCAACACCGCCCAGGCAGATAAAGGTGATGATAGAAAACATCGTACGCAGCGGGTTGAGGTATCTCACCGCCAACATCAGGCTCAGATTACGACGCAACAGTTTCATGCAGTGGCGGGAGTATCCCACATTTCGCGCGCGCAGGCAAGCCCGAATGCCGGCATGCACGCGCTCCGCCATATTTTTGACAAAATATCATCTTGCACCGTCTCCAAAACATGATACAATCACGGCAAATGAACGAGAAACTGATTATTATCGGCACCGGCCCCGCCGGCTACACCGCAGCCATCTATGCGGCCCGCGCAGACCTGCACCCGCTTGTGTTCACCGGCGGGCAGATTGGCGGGCAGCTCACCACCACCACAGAGGTAGAAAACTTCCCCGGTTTCCCGGAGGGCATCATGGGTCCCGAGCTCATGTTCAACATGAGCCAGCAGGCCGAGAAACACGGTGCCCGCTTTGCTTATGAGGAGGTGCTCTCCGTCACGCAGGAGGCCTGCAGCGGACTCTTCACCGTTACCACCAGCGGTGGTGCCTACCAGGCTGAAGC